>CAYMVR010000018.1:10565-13413 GCA_964393945.1 uncultured Muribaculaceae bacterium
GCGGAATTATTAAAAGTGATATTTGAAGATAGAAATATGGATGCAATGACTCAAGTTTATATTGTAAGCGAGAGTGAAGAAGAGCGAATTGCTGCGATGAAACTCGCTCAAGATCTACGTTGGTGTGAAATAATTGTTGATGTTGATTTAAATGGTAAAAGCAAAGAGGAACAAATGAAACTTGCTAATAGTAATTTTATTATTGTAATGGAAAGCGATAATTTAAATAAAGGACTTATTAAAGTAATCGATAAATTAACCAGTGAAGAAACTTTAGTTGATGAAGCAGAAATTATTGATTATATTGTAAGTAATATATAGGAGGAATTTATGAAAAGATTATTAATAGAAGAATTAAAAGAAAATGAGACAAGTAAAATTAGTGGATGGATAGAGACTATTCGTGATACTAAATATATGATTTTTATTATGATGCGTGATAGAAGTGGAAAAATTCAAGTATCAATTGAAAAGAATAACTATCCAGAATTAGTAGAAAAATTAAATGGTGTTTTAGCCAATAGCGTTATATCTTGCACTGGTAAAATGGTAAAAGGTGAATATGTAAAACAAGGTGGTAAAGAATTTTTACCAGAGGATATTGAAATTCTTAGTGAAGCATGTAGTTTACCAATAGATACGACGGCTAGTATTGATACAAGACTTGATTATCGTTGGATTGATTTACGTAATCAAAGAGGGGAACTAACTTTTAAAGTACAATCTTGTTTTGTAAATGCCATGCGTAACTATTTAATAAGTCAAGATTTTATTGAAATTCATACACCTAAACTTATTGCAACAGCATCAGAATCAGGTTCAGATGTATTTGAAGTAAAATACTTTGATCGCAAGGCTTATCTTGCACAATCACCACAATTTTATAAGCAAATGGCAATGGCAAGTGGAATGGAAAGAATTTTTGAAATTGCTCCAGCTTTTAGAGCAGAAAATTCCAATACTAATCGTCATACAACTGAATTTACATCTTTTGACTTAGAATTTAGTTATATTGAATCATTTCTTGATGTAATGGATATGGAAGAGAATTTATTAATCGCAGGTCTTACTCGTGTAAAAGAGTTGTATGGTGAAGAAATAAAAGAAGTTTTTGGAACAGAAGTTGTTATTCCAACTAAACCTTTTCCAAGAATTAAACTCGAAGATTTATATCAAGAGTTAGCTAAAAGATATAATTATCAAATTCCAGAACATGATATTGGAGATATGAATGCGGAGGCTGAAAAATTAACTAGTAAATATGCCATGGAAGAATTTGGCCATGAATTTATATTTATAACTGATTTTAAAAAGACGAAAAGAGCATTTTATCATATGAGAGAGAATGATATTCCACAAGGCTATGACCTTATTTGGAGAGGTACAGAAATTACAACTGGGGCTCAAAGAGAGCATCGTTATGAAATATTAAAGAGTCAAGCTGAAGAAAAAGGACTTGATAAGGACGTAGAGTTTTATTTAGAATTCTTTAAATATGGATGCCCTCCACATGGTGGTTTTGCAATTGGTGTGGATCGCCTTACAATGTTACTGCTTGGACTTCCTAGTTTAAAAGAAGAAATGTTTATCTTTAGAGGACCTTCAAGACTTACACCATAGAAGTATTTTCTTGAGGGAAATTTATGATGAATGAAATAAATGTAAATTGTCTCGAGAGTTTGTATAATTGGTATGTTGCACATTCTATAAGCGAAGATGAAAAATGGTATTTTGATATGATTTTATCCTTAAATGGTATGGATCTTTTTGATACGATTTTATGTCTTTATATTAATGGTGTAGAGAGATCAACAATAGATACAGAGCATGATGTGGTATTTGATTTTATAAGTAAAGATACAAAACTGAAATTACTTCCGAATACAATGACTTCATGGGAAAATTATGTATATGATACTAAAGAAGTTTATGGACCATTTTATGAAGAAATGGAGAGAGTCTTTTGTAAGTTTATTGAAAGATTTCCTAAGTCTCGAGATAAGGATTTGTGCTATAAGCGATTTGTATTAGAATTATTATGGGTTTATCAAAGAAGTATGTATAAACCTACATTAAAGCAGTGTGTAGGACGTATTTTAAGTAAAATAAGAAAGGAAAAATAAAATGGATTTAAAAGAATTATTAGAAAAAATAGAAGAGTATGAAGGAAAGGAAGTAAGCATTTCAGGTTGGATTAGAAATCACAGAGATCAAAAAACATTTGGCTTTATTGATTTTAGTGATGGAACTTGTCAAGAACATTTACAAATTGTTTATGATCAAGAACTTTCTAATTTTGATGAGATAAAAAAGTTACTTGTAGGCTGTGCGATAGAAGTAGTTGGTACAATTGTAAAATCTAGTGGTAATCAAGCATATGAATTAAAAGCAAATAAGATTAAACTACTTGGTAATTCGCCAGAAGATTATCCTATTCAACCTAAAAGACATACAAGAGAGTTTTTAAGAAGTATGGCTTATCTTAGACCTCGTACTAATTTATTTCAAGCTGTATTTAGAATTAGAAGTGTAGCAGCTTTTGCAATACATGAATATTTCCAAAATAATAATTATGTTTATGTACATACACCACTTATTACAACAACAGATTGTGAAGGATCTGATCAAATGTTTAAACTTACAACATTAGATCTTAATAATGTGCCAATGGTAGATGGTCATGCTGATATGAGTAAGGATTTATTTGGAAAACTTGCTTTTATAACCGGTTCTGGTCAACTTCATGGTGAGTCTTTTGCAATGGCTTTTAAAAAGATTTATACTTTTGGTCCAACTTTTAGAACTGAAAACTCTAATACGAAAACACATGCGAATGAATTTTGTATGA
>CAYMVR010000019.1:0-13328 GCA_964393945.1 uncultured Muribaculaceae bacterium
CCTATAAGTCCAGAAAAAAAATTCGCCAAAAAACGACAATAAAAAAATTAGATTGTTCTAATTTAAACAATATATAAAAGTTTTATAGATAAAGTAAAGTATTATTTTTCAATAAACTTATTTAATGGAACAATAATCTGTTATTTTAGATTAATTATGAAATGTAATCTTTGTTTTAAAAAGTATTGTATAAATACTATTTTAATGTAAATAGGGTTGGTTTTTTAGTTTAAAAAAGTATTAATTGTATTATAATAAAGATAGTGATTATTATGTTTGAGACAATTGATACTTTTATTGATACTTTACTTCAGAGTTTAGGAATTTGGGGGCCAATAGTTGGTTGTTTTTTGATTACTATTGAATCTATGGTTCCTGTTTTGCCATTGTTTGTTTTTATTACTCTTAATTTTCTTGCTTTTGGTAATATTTTAGGTTTTATTATATCTTGGTTTTTTACTTGTGTTGGTTGTTCTATTTCCTTTTTTCTTTTTCGTAGTAAATTTCAAACGTGGTGGTATAAACGTCTTAAAAATAAAGGACTTATTAGTCAAGGAACAATGGATAAGATTACAAGTCTTAAATTCGAACAATTAACAACTATTATTGCAATTCCTTTTACACCAGCATTCTTAATTAATATTGCCTGTGGTTTGTCAAAAATGACTTATAAAAAGTTTTTGGCATCTTTAATGATAGGAAAAACATTCTTAGTTTATTTCTGGGGATTCGTAGGGGTTAGTTTAATTGAAAGTGTTAAACATCCTGAGAACCTATTAAAGATTTTTATTTTACTTTTAATAGCATATTTTATAAGTAAAGTTGTTAATACTAAATTGAAGATTTCTTAAAATTCATTTATAATTTAAAGTATTAGTGCTATAATTTAATTAAGAAAAGGAAGATGGATATGGATTTTATAATTATTGGCTTTTTAGTACTTATAACTATTTTACTTATTGTTAATATATTTAAGAAAAATAATAATACTGATGTGGTTGATAGAATGAGTAATTTAGAACTTCAAATGGTTAAAGAAATAGGAGAATTTAAAGTTGGATTTGCGAATGATATTAGAGGAGATTTTGATAAACTAGATGAGAAAATTGATCGCAAATTAACAGAAATAAATAATAGAGTTACAGAGAGATTAGATCAGAGTTTAGAAAAAACTAACAAAACATTCTCTAATGTTTTAGAAAGACTTACTAAAATAGATGAGGCTCAAAAAAAGATTGATGGATTATCAGGAGATATCATTTCTTTACAAAGTATTTTAACAGATAAAAAAACTAGAGGTATTTTTGGGGAAGTTAATCTTGGTTTTATTTTAGAAAATGCTTTTGGAGGAACTAATACGGGAATTTATGATGTTCAACATAAAATGAGTAATGGGTATATTGCAGACGCGTTACTATATGCTCCAGCTCCTCTTGGAACTATTGCCATAGATTCAAAGTTTCCTTTAGAAAATTTTGAGAGAATGACTGATAAAAGTATTAGTAAAGAACAAAGAGAATTGTATGAAAAGCAGTTTAAAATTGATTTTAAGAAACATATTGATGCGATTAGTAGTAAATATATTATTCCTGGTGAAACAGCGGGAGAGGCTATTTTATTTTTGCCAGCAGAAGCAATATTTGCAGAAGTAAATGCATATCACTTGGATATACTTAATTATGCTTATTCTAAAAAAGTGTGGATTACAAGTCCAACAACTCTTATGAGTACTTTAACTGTTATTGAAATGATTCTAAAAAATATGGAAAGAGATAAATATGCGAAAGTTATTCATGATGAACTTAATAAGTTATCTGTTGAGTTTTCTAGATATAAGGATCGTTGGGATAAACTTGCTCGTAATATTAGTTCGGTAAATAAAAGCGTTGAAGAACTTAACACTACTAGTGAGAAGATTACTAAAAGATTTGATTCAATTAATAAGGTTGAAGTTGATAAACTTACAGAAGAAAAAGAACTGATGTTAAATTAGTTCTTTTCTTTTACAATAATATCTAAGGATATTCCTATATTTAATTCTTGAATTTCTATATAGTCTTTTTTGTCATTATGGATTATATTTTTGAGATTACCACCTGTTAAATAAGCACTAATGATAATATTTTCTTTTTTACTTAAAAATGGTAATAAGGCTTTTACTTCATCTTTAGGAATAGAGCCAACTTCTAAGTAGTTATCATCAAAATCATTAATTAAAACCATTATAGCATCCTCATTTTCGTATTTATATGGTTTTAATAATACTTCACCTAATATTTCGCCATTAAATTCTTTTAAAGTTATATCTTTTTTTAATATTTCTTTATCTTTTAAGCCATCATATCTTTTTAATTCTTTATAATATAAGCCATTTTTAATTATCTTATTGATGTTTTTAGGATGAGGGTCAAATGTAACTCCAACAACTTTTACTGTTTTATTGTATATTATTTTTAAATCATTAACTTTATTTTTCATATTTACCACCAACAATAGTATATCATGAAAAGAATTAACTTTAAATATTATTGTATTTGTTCTATAATAAAGTTGTGATGTTTATGAAACAGGAATTATTAGCTCCAGCAGGAAATATGGAATGTTTAGAATCAGCAATTCATAATGGTGCTGATGCAGTATACTTGGCTGGTAAATTATTTGGAGCACGTAAATTTGCAGCGAATTTTTCGAATGATGAACTTATAGAAGCAGTAGATTATGCCCATATATATGGGGTAAAAGTTTATGTGACTGTTAATACTATTATTTATGAAGATGAAATGCAAGATTGTTTAAATTATTGTACATTCTTATATAATATTGGCGTAGATGCAGTTATTGTGCAAGATTTGGGGTTAATAGTTACTCTAAAAAAATATTTACCTGATTTGGAAATACACGCTTCTACTCAGGCTCATACGCACAATATAGAGCAAATAAGATTTTTAGAATCTTTAGGTGTTAAAAGAGTTGTACTGGCTAGAGAAATGAGCATTTCAGAAATTAATGAACTGGATACTGATATGGAAATAGAAGCTTTTATTCATGGTGCTTTATGTATTAGTTATTCAGGACAATGTTTGCTTTCTTCTGGTATTTTGGGAAGAAGTGGTAATCGAGGAGAATGTGCGGGTCTTTGTCGTATTCCTTATAATTTAATTAAAGATAATAAAACTGTTTTAAAAAATAAATACTTACTTAGTCCTAAAGAATTTAATTCAACTAGCTATATTGAACTTCTTAAAAAAAGTAAAGTTTTTAGTTTTAAAATAGAAGGCAGAATGAAAAGTCCGGAATATGTTGGTTATGTAACAAGTATTTATCGAAAATTATTAGATAATGATGATTATAAGTTAACTAGTAAAGAAATTTATAATTTGAAATGTCTTTATAATAGAGGATTTACGAAAGGTTTTCTATTTTCTAATACTGATGATGAGTTTATTAGTTTAAATTCTTCTAATCATCAAGGAGTTAAAGTAGGAGAAGTAATTCTAGTAATGCATGATAAAATTAAAATTCATTTAACTGAAGATTTGAGTCAAGGAGATGCCGTTAGATTACCTAATGGAGAAGGAATGTATGTTAATTTTTTATATGATGAGAAAATGAAACTTATAAATCATGCTTCTAAAGAAGATATAGTTTATTTAGATAATAAAGTAAAACTTAGTATTACTGGTGATGTAATGCTTACTATTAATAGTAAGTTAATCCAAGAAATAAATAGTAGACCTCTTAAGAAGATTATGGTTAATTGTAAAGTTGTAGCCCATATTAATGAACCGATAGAAGTTAGTTATACTGATTTAAATCATATAGTTACATTTAAAGGAGATGTTGTAACTCAAGCCAAAAATAGTCCGATATCTAAGTCTCGTATTACAGAGATTATGGGTAAACTTGGAAATACACCTTTTGTTTTAAATAATATAGACTTGGAAGTTGATGATAATATATTTATGGCTGTTGGAGTCTTAAATGAAATTAGGAGAACTTTAATTCAAGAGTTAGTGGAAAAAAGAAAAGGTGTAAAACATAATGTAAAATTAAATGTTAATAGTGATAATTTGTGTAGAGATAAGTGTAAACCAATAATTACAGCATTAGCAAGAACAGAAGAACAAGTTAAAGAATTAATAGATTTGAATGTTGATACGATTTATGTAACTAATAAAGATTTATATAATAAATATAAAGATGAAACCATTTTAAGGTTAGATCGAGTTATTAATAAACATGAAGATTATGATAATGAAAAGTTATTAATAGGAGAAACGGGAAGTTTAATGTATGCGAAAAACAATCAGGTTTTTGCAGATTATTATCTTAATGTGGTAAATCATCAAATGATAAATTTATTGAAAAATTATGGAGTTAGAAGAGTGTGTTTAAGTCCAGAATTATCAATAGAAAGAATTAATGAATTAGTAAAGCATGTTAGTAATAGTATAGAAGTAGAAGTTATTGTTTATGGTAGAATTGAATATATGATTATGAAATATAACATGAAAAAAAATATGAATTTGGATAATTCACAATATGCTTTGGAAGATAAAAGTGGAAGAATATTACCAATAATAAGTGATAATTATACACATTTAATGAGTCATGAACCAATAAATAAAATAGATAATGTTTTAGAATTAATAAACTCTGGTGTTAATGCTTTTAGATTGGAACTTTTTTTAGAAAATAAAATGGAAGTTAGAGATTTAGTTACTAAACTTCAAAATTTAGTTAAATAAAAAATAAATCTGCGAGGATTTATTTTTTTAAAATTTACGATATAAACCAATGGCTTTACCAATAATTGTTATATTGTTAAAAATAAGTGGTGCCATAGAATCATTTTCTGGTTGTAATCTAAAATGACCATTTTCTTTATAGTATGTTTTTAATGTAACTTCATTTTCATCAGTCATAGCCACTACAATGTCGCCATTTTTAGCAGTACTTTGTTTTTGAACAATTACAATATCACCATCAAAAATTCCAGCATTAATCATAGATTCACCGCTTACATTTAATGTAAATATTGTTTCTTTAGATGGAATTAAAGATGCTGGCAAAGAGAAGAATTCATTTGGTCTTTCAATTGCTTCAATTGGAGAACCAGCAGTAACTTTTCCAAGTAAAGGAACTTTTACTAGTTCTTCATTTTTTTCTTCGTATTCATTGTCTACTAATATTTCCATAGCTCTAAATTTATTAGTATCTACTTTTAAATATCCGGCATTACATAATTTTCTTATGTGTGTATGAACCGTAGCAGGGCTAGATAGTCCAAGTCCTTTTCCTATTTCTCTAATTGATGGTGGATAACCATGAGTGGCTGTGAATTTTTTGATAAAGTCTAAAACATTGTTTTGTTTTTCTGTTATTTCTTTGATATTTTTTGTCATTATTTTAACCTCCACTTAAAGCATATCATAAAGATATACGTTTGTCAAACAATTGTATTTTGTATTTTGAAAATTTTTTGTTGTTTTATTAAATTTTATTTATTATAATAGTTATTGACGAAGAAGCTTTAAAAATAGAGAAACATTAATAAAAAAAATAAATTGTGTTATAATAAAAAATATGAGGTGGAAAAATGGAATATAAAAAATATGAGTATCCTTCTTTTAATATACATACAGTTAGAACTAATCATTTTAAAACCGTTCAAATGGAAATTATTTTTCGAGATGCAGTAAAGAAAGAGGAATTATTGGCTAAAACATTTTTAGTTGATTTGATGAGTGATTGTTCTGTAGACTATAAATCACGAAAAGATGTCGTAAAACGTTTGGAAGAATTATATCAAGCGAATTTTTATGGTGTTACTAATAAAGTTGGTAATGTTATGATGACATCTTTTGTTCTTAATTTTTTAAATCCTAGTTATGTGGCTGATAAAGATTATTTAGAAAATGTTGTAGCACTTCCATTTCAAATGATTACCAAACCATTTATTTTAGCTCGGGAGTTTGATATTAAAAATTTTCAAGTAGTAAAAAATAGACTTAGAGATGAAATATTAGAAGTTAATGAAGACATTAGTAGAGTAGCACTTAAAAATGCTTTAAAAAATTTAGGTGATGAAGAGAATAGTGCATATGGAGTTTTAGGTACTTTAGAAGAACTAGAAGCCATTACACCTAAATCTTTAGCAGAACTTTATCAAAAAATAATGACTGAAAATTTATGTGATATTTTTGTTGTTGGTAATGTTGATATGGATTTAGTTGCTAACACGATTTTTAAATATTTTAAAAATAAAGTAATTAAGACTAAAGAACTTAAGATGATGGTAGAGCGAACTCAACCTAAAAAGATTCAAAATATTACAGAAACTTCTAAATTTTTAGAAACTAATTTAGTAGCAGTTTATAATTTGGATGGTTTAACTACGAAAGAAAAAACGACTACAATGCATTTTTATAATTATTTACTTGGTGGTGGAGGATTAAATACGAAACTTTATCAACTTTTAAGAGAAAGAAATTCTTTATGTTACGGGATTAAAAGTATGTATTTAAAATATGATAATCTACTTGTTATTCAAACATCTATTGAAAAGAAAAATGTTAAAAAAGCAATGCGTTTAATTGATCAGGCTATTAAAGAAATGAAAAAAAGGGAAATAACACTAGATGAAATTAATCATGCGAAAGAAAGTTTTTTGTTTTCGCTTAATCTAGCGTTAGATGATTTAGGTGGTATTTTAAATAATTATGTTTTCCATACCTTTGATAATTTGCCACTTATCGAAGAGAGAAAAGAATTAATTAAAGATATAACAAAAGATGAAATAGTGGCTATATCAAATAAGATTAAGCCAGTTATTTATTATGTTTTGGAAGGAGAGCAAAATGGAGACAATTAAGATAAAAGGAATTGACGAAGAAATATATTTTGCTAAAAGTGATGATGGACTTCCAATTTATGTTTGGTGTAATCCATATGCGAATAGTTTTTATATTAGTTTAAATGTTAATTATGGTTCTATTCATACAGAATTTTCTGTAAATAATAAAAAATATAAAGTTCCTGATGGAATAGCACATTTTATGGAACATATTAAATTTAATGTTAAAAAAGGAGTAACCGCGAATGATTTATTTGATCCCCTTGGAAGTGATATAAATGCTTTTACTACTTTTAAATATACTAGTTATTTAGTATATGGAACATCGAAATTAAAAGAAAATATTAGTAATTTACTTGATTTTGTATATAATCCATATTTTACTAAAGAAATGATTACAAAGGAAAGAGGCATTATTGCTTCTGAAATAAATATGGGTTATGATCAACCTTATAATCGTTTGTTTTATGAGTTTTATAAAAGTATTTTTGAACATAAAAAATTTCGTAATTATGTAAGTGGAGAAGTTGATGATATTAAAAAGATTACTTTAGAAGATATTAAACTTATTTATAATACTTTTTATCATCCAGAAAATATGTTTTTAATTGTTACGGGTAATGTTAATCCTTATGAGATTTTAAAGATAGTTAATAGTAATTTAAAAAAGAAAAGTTTTCCTAAGTATTTGAATCCAGAAATAATTGAAGCAAAAGAACCTAAACATGTATATCAAAAATATAAAGAAATACCTTTTAATGTAGAAGTTGCTAAGGCTAAAGTAGGTCTTAAAATTCCACGTTCAGATTTTTTAGATGATGATGTTAAATTAAATATTATTTTACAAATTATTTTAAATAGTAATTTTGGAGATACTTCAGAATTAAAAGAGGAATTATTACAACTGGGTTTAATTACTTATATGGACACTAGTAGAATTGTCATGGACGATTATGTTTTAATGGAAGTTATGATTGAAAGTAATTATGTGGATGAAGTAGTGACGAGAATAGAAGATACTTTTAATAATCTTAGTATGGATCAAGATGATTTAAATAGAAAATTACACTCATCTATTGCAACAATGGTCACTAATTATGAATCCTCAGAGCAAGTTAATTCTATGCTTCAAAGTTATTTGATTTATTATGGTGAGGTTCTTCCTAATGTAAAAGAAATATTTGAATCAATAACTTTAACTGACGTTTTAAATGTTATAAAGAAAATAAATACTAAAGAAATAGTTATAGTAAAAATGGATAAAGATGGAAATTAGAATAATTATATAGTATAATATATTTGTGATTTATTATGGACGTAACTAAAAGTTTAAATGAAATGATTTCTTATATTGAGGATCATTTATTAGATGATATTGATTATAAAAACTTGGCTAGAATTATAGGGGTTAGTGAATATACAATAGGGAGAATATTTCCTATTTTATTTGGAATAACTCTAAATGAATATATTCGAAAAAGAAAACTTACTTTAGCAGGTAAAGATATTGCTAGTGGTAAAGCAAAAATTATGGATGTAGCTATGAATTATGGTTATGACTCTGCTACTTCTTTTTCTAGAGCTTTCTTTCGTTTTCATGGTATAAAGCCTAGTCAAGTAAAAGGTAATGCTAGTAAATTAAAATGTTATCCTAAACTTAAGTTTGAAATGCCAAAAATGGACGTAGAATTAGAATATGAAGTAGTAGAATTAGAATCTTTTACTTTATATGGATTTGGAATTAAAACTGATGATGAAAATATAAAAAAGGATGCTCCAAATTTATTTGTTGAAACTCATAAAAAATATCCTAGTTTACCACATCCAGATTATGGTATGGTTGTTTATCAACAACGTTTTGTTTCAAATGATTATGAATATTGGGTTCTTTGGAAAGAAAAATATTTTGATTTTCAGAAGGTTAATATTCCGGCTTCTAAATGGTTGAAGTTTCATATTCCAACAATTAAATCTAAAGATATACAAGAAATGAGTGATTTATTCTATTACCATTTTTTAGAAAATTGTTTTTATGATTTACGAGATATTCCAGAATTAGAGTATTATCATGATGGGGTAACAGAATTTTTAGTTCCAATAAACTGACTTTTTCTGTTTTTGAAAAGTCAGTTTTTTTATGTTCTTTTTTTGTATAATTATTGGTATTGGAGAGAGAACTATGAAAAAATGTTATGAAATATATTTAAAAAAGTCCTCGATATCAAGTGAAGAATGGGAGCATTACTTAAATAAACTTGCTAAATTTATAGGTATTTTCAGAAGTTTTAATATTTTGATTAGGATTGATAAGCATAAAGTACATTATTATATTTTTACTTCTCTTAAGCTTCCTAATAGTCTCAATTCGGGAGAAATATTAATTGAAGAAAAAGATTGTGAATTCAAAAAAGTTGGGAGATATCAGGGGTTTATAATGCATACTCTTGGAGAGAATTTTCTAGAATTAATAAATAGATTTTATAAAAAAGATAAAGAGGTAACAAATATTTATATTTCTTTTTGGAATATAGGAAATGGTTTTAAAACTAAAACTTATGTTTTTTATGACAATAATGGAAAAAAGTATTTTAAAAGAGTATTAATGGGAAGTTATACAAGCTTTTTAAGTGTTGATTATAAACTTAATCCTAGTTATTTTTATAATAAAGTTCCAAAATATTTTAAACTTGATAAAGTTATTCATTTACTTCAGAATAAATCTGATAATGCTTTATTTCAAATTGATGGGTTTCCTTACTTTGATTCTAATCTATATTTAACGTATGATGCATATGATTTTTATAAACATTCTTTTGTAATTGGGGCAAGTGGTTCTGGTAAATCGAAGTTTTTAGCATCTTTAATTACTAAAGTTTGTAATAATTCAAATGGTTATAAAGTAATTGTTATAGATCCTCATGATTCTTTAAAAAATGATTTATATCCTATATCAGGTAATATAGTTATTGATTTTCAAGATAATAAATCTAGTGTAAATTTATTTTCGAATCCTACTCAGGACGTTAATGCTAGTTTGGAACTTACTATGTCACTACTTGAGAGTTTTATCAATAATGGTTTTAATAGTAAGTTAGAAAGAGTTTTACGTTTTAGTTGCTATTTACTTTTAGTAAAAAATAATCTTAATTTCTCTAATTTAAGAAAGTTACTTTTAGATATGGAATATCGTAATAATCTCATAGAAGAATTAAAAAGAATTGTTCCAGCATCCGTTAGTTTTTTCTTTTTAACAGAATTTAATGAATTAAAAGCTAGTAGTTATGGAGAGACAATAGCGCCCATAATTTCTTTTTTGGACGAAATGCAGATGATACCTGTATTTAATGAAGATAATAATTTGCAGGATTTTTTAAATACTATTTTAAATAATAAACTTTCAATATTTTCTTTAAATAGAATTCGACTAGGAGATAAAGTTACCAAAACAATTGCAGGATTTTTGATGCAACAAATATTTTTAATTAGTCAAACTGGTCTTATAACAGAACCACTTATAGTGGTTATAGATGAAGTTTCTATTTTGGAAAATCCTATTCTGACACGTTTTTTGTCAGAACTTAGAAAGTTTAATGTCTCTGTTATTTTAGCAGGACAATATTTTAGTCAAATAAGCAGTAATTTACAAGAAGCTATACTTGCTAATACTAGTAATTATTATTTGTTTCGAGTTTCTAAAAATGATGCGAATTTGTTAGAAAAGAATTTACCTTTTAAATTAGAAAATGATGATAGTAGTGATGAGGCAGAAAGAACTAAATTTTTAATGAATTTAAAAAATCGGGAATGTGTAATAAAGGTAAGTAAAAATGGAGTTAATTATCCAATGATTAAGGGAACTACGACGGATTTTGAAGTACCTTTACCACCTAAAAAAGTAAAAGTTCCTGAAAAAGAAAAAATGGTAAAAGAAAAGTTTGATTTTGTGTTTTCTTTAGATGATGTAAGTCCTAAAGAAATTATGAAAAAAAATAGTTCAAGTAGAAAGAAGGTTTCATAAATGAAAGAAGAAATTGTAGAAAAAGAAATAAATGTAATTTTTAAAAATGTTTTTGGTAAAGATAATCCATATAATTTAGAGGAAATAAGAAATCAGTTTGCTTTTGATATTCGTCTTCCTCTTGAAGTGCATGACTCTACAACAGGAGAGATTACTTATGCATCTAGTGCTAATTCAACGCGTTTTATAACAAATAAAAATATGATGAATAGAGATGAAGATGAAGGGTGGCTGCTCCCTAAAAGGCAGGTAACTCATTTAAAAGAATTACTTGATATATGGGATACTATTAATTTAACAACGACAGAAAGAGTTTATAATTCTAATAATGTTAGTAAAAGTGATCCTATATATAACTCTAATAATGTTTATTATTGTACAGATTGTAGTAAAGTTAATTATACGTTTTTTTCAGATGGGGTTAGTAATTCTGATCATGCTTTGGCATCACAGCGAAGTACTATAATTAATTATTCAATTAGGGTAGATGATTCTAATACAGTTACTAATTCTTATAATGTTATATGTTCATCTAATATAAGTAATTCGTATTTTATTCAAGATTGTAGTGATTTATTTGAATGCATCTTTTGTAGTCATATTTCGAATAAAGAATATTGCATTTCTAATATGCAATTTACAAAAGAAGAATATTATTTCTTAAAAGATAAAATTATAGAATGGATTTTAACTAGTAATTAAAAATTTACAAATATAGTTGTTGGTGTTATAATTTTCTTGAGGAGAATTAGATTATGAAAAATAAAACTAGTATATTTTGGGGAATTGTTTTAATTGTTGTTGGAGTACTGTTTTTAGGAAACAATATGGAATGGTGGGATATTAATTTATTCTTTAAAGGTTGGTGGACTTTATTTATTATTGTTCCCTCTATTTATGAATTTTTTGAAGGAAATAAAGCTGGGGCTGTTATTAGTTTAAGTGTTGGAATACTACTTTTATTATCTAGCCAAGGAATTATTGCCTGGAGTATGATTTGGAAAATTTTAGTTCCAATTATAATTATTGTTATTGGTGTTTCTTTGATGTTTAGCTCTAAAATAAAAAAGAAATTAGGGAAAGATGCTACAAGTTATGTTGCTATATTTTCCGAGGTTGATGAAAAAATTAAGGAAGTAACTAGTGATTTTAGTGCGGTATCTATTTTTGGAGGAGTTAATATAGACCTTAGAAAAGCTAAAATTGAAAAAGACTTATATATTGAAGCAACAACTATATTTGGTGGTATTGAAATTAGAGTACCAGATAATGTTAATGTAAAGTGTGATGGTGTTCCTATTTTTGGAGGTGCTGAAAATAAAACAAACTCAGAAGGGGATAAAACAATTACAATTCACTATACTTGCATATTTGGCGGAGTTGATATTTTATAGAACTTAATTTAAGTTCTTTTTTTGTGCATAAAAAAACTATTCCGAAGAATAGTTCTAATATTATCTATTGTAGAATTCAACGATTAATGATTCGTTAATTTCAGCGTTAAGTTCGCTTCTTTCAGGATATCTTACATAAGTTCCTGTCATTTTGTTTTTATCAAATTCAACAAATGCTGGAAGAGCTGCTTTATTTTCTAAACTTGCTCTAATTGCAGGATGGTCTAAAGAAGTTTCTTTAACAGCGATAATATCTCCAGGTTTACAAGAGTATGATGGAATATCAACTTTAACTCCATTAACAGTAATATGTCCATGGTTAACTACTTGTCTTGCTCCACGTCTTGTGTTAGCAAGTCCCATACGATAAATAACATTATCTAAACGAGATTCAAGAAGTTTTAACATGTTTTCACCGGCAACACCTTTCATTTTAGATGCGCGGTCGAATAATCTATGGAATTGTTTTTCATTTAAACCATACATAATTCTTACTTTTTGTTTTTCTTGTAATTGAACACCATATTCACTTAACTTTTTACGTCTGTCATTTCCATGTTGTCCTGGAGCATAAGGACGTCTTGCTAAGTCTTTACCATTTTCTAATGTAGAAAAGTTTAATCTTCTTGATTTTTTATATGCTGGACCTGTATATCTTGCCATATTTATTCTCCTTTCTATTATTCTAAATACAAAGGATGTTATAAATTCGTAATAGGGAGTTTATTTAAGAAATTTCATCTTTAGCAGTCAAGACTACTTTTAGCCAAAAGTAATAAACACTTTATTAGAATTTAAAACACTGCCATGTACTTGCACTAATAATTATACACAATTTTTTTAATATGTCAAATTATTATATGCTTTAATTTAAAAAATAACCTGCAATTTAATATTACAGGTTATTCTTTAATGGATTTTGTTGATAGTTAAACCAGTAAATTTAAATATTTTTTCTTCTGGTTCACCATCTTCTAACATCTTTTTAGCAATTTCGACGTTACGTTTTTCTTCACCATCTTGATAAGCAAGTTTTTCTTTACCTTTAATAAAGTTACTT
>CAYMVR010000020.1:0-13322 GCA_964393945.1 uncultured Muribaculaceae bacterium
TTGATGTTACCAAGCATTCCATGTTATACTTATTATAAGTAAAGATAGGATGTGAAAGAATGATAAAACCAATTATTTCTATAATAGTACCCGTATATAATTGTGAAAAATATATAGGCAGATTAATAAATTCTGTTTTAGTGCAATCATATCCCAATTTTGAACTTATTATATTAAATGATGGATCGACAGATAATACTAAGGAAAAAATAGAAGAATTTAAAGATATTCGAATTTCCGTAATAAATAAAGAAAATACTGGCGTTTCAGATACTAGAAATGAAGGAATTAAATTAGCAAAAGGAAAATATATTTGTTTCTTAGATTCTGATGACTACATTGATCAAGGGTATTTTGAAGCAATTATTAATTATTTTAAAGAATACCCCAATCTTGAATTATTGAATTTTGGATTTTATTCTGACATTGAGAATGAAAATTTAAAAGAAACAAGTTCTGATATAATTAATTATAAAGAGAGTTTTTATCAAAATAGAGAAGAAATCAAAAATGATTTAGTAAATTTATGGGATAGTCATATGCTCTATAATCCTGTGAATAAAGTTTACTTATCAAAAATTATAAAAGATAATAGTATACAGTTTCCGGAATATAACTGGGGCGAAGACATTGAATTTAATCGCCGTTATGTAAAACATATAAACAATCTTTATAATTCTTCTCTTGCTTTTTATCATTACATAAGAGAAAGAGAAGGAGCATCAACTAAAAATTATAAGAATAACCTTTTAAGCATAAGGAAAAAAGAGTATGATGATTTTAATGCCTATTTTGATTTATGGGGAGTACCTAAAGACGAATATCTTGAATTTTCCAGCCGAAGACATATTGAAAGAATTTTAGGGTGTATAGAAAATACTTTTTGTTCCAATATGAGTTTCAAAGATAAATATCGAGAAATAAAAATGATTGTTAATGATGATTTAACAAGAAGAACATTAAAAGTGGCGAAACCTAAGAGCAAAAAAACAAAGATAGCTTTAATTCCAATTAGATTAAAATCAACCCTTTTAACAATGTTAATGGGCAAGTTATTCCATTATATAAAAAGTAGTCATCCCAACTTATTTAATAAATTAAAGAACAGAAGATAATAAAGAAAGGAGTATATATGAAAGAACTTAAAAAAAACTTAAAATACATAAAATTTAGCGATTTATTGTCACCATTCATTTTTTTAATAGCATTGCCTTTCGCTTTAATATTCAGATTAATAAATAAGATATGGAAAAAGGAAATATGGCTTATATGCGAAGACGGAATTTCTGCGAGGGATAATGGCTACTGCCTATACAAATATATTAGAGAGAAACATCCTAAAGATGCTTGCTATTATGTTATAAAAAAGAATAGTAAAGATTACAAAAAAGTAGAGCATTTAGGAAATATTATAGAATTTAAAAGTTTCAAACATTGGATTTATTATCTAAGTGCCAAGTACAATATAAGTAATCAAAAGAGTGGTAATCCTAATCAACCATTTTTCTATGTATTTCATGTTAAACTAAATTTACTTCAAAATCGAGTTTTTTTACAGCATGGAATCACAAAAGATAAAAGCGATTGGTTATTATATAAGAACACAAAGTTTAAATACTTTATATGTGGAGCTAAAAGAGAATATGACTACATTATAAATAATTTTGGATATCCATTAGGAAGTGTTCAATATACAGGTTTAGCAAGATTTGATAATCTTCATAATATAACAATCAAAAAAAACCAAATATTGATAATGCCAACATGGCGAAATTGGCTTGGGAGAGAAACTAATAAATTACAAGCGGATAATGATTTTACTAAAACCGATTTTTACAATTATTGGAACAATTTCTTAAATGATTCAGATTTTATCAACTTTATAGAAGATAATAATTTAGAAATTATATTTTATCCGCATATTAATATGCAAAAATACCTAGATCATTTCAAAATTTCTTCTAGAAATATAAAACTAGTAAATACAGAAACAGATATTCAAACTGTATTAAAAGAATCAGCAGTTTTAATAACTGACTATTCTTCTGTATTTATGGATTTTGCCTACATGGAAAAACCAATAATTTATTTTCAATTTGATAAAGAAGAATATCGCGAAAAGCAATTACAAGAAGGATACTTTAGCTATGAAAAGGATGGTTTTGGTCCAATATGTACAAATAATGAAGAAATTATAAAATATATTAAATTATTAAACAACAATAATTTTCAAACAGAGGAAAAATATTTAAAAAGAATGAAAGAATTTTTTGAACTTAAAGACCAACGCAATTGTGAAAGACACTATAATTTATTAAAAGAAGAAAGCAAGTGATTTAATGAAAATATTAATTATTTCTCCTGGGTACGTACCAGTAACGGTGGCGCAAGGTGGAGCAATAGAAAAGCTAATAGAAAGCTATTTGGATTACAATGAAGATCATGAAGATGAAATAGAAGTTTTTAGTGTCCAAACATCATCAACTAAGTATGATAATAAAAAATACAATAACACAAAATTTAAGATTATTAATAAAACAACAATTTCTTTTAAAATAAAACGTATTTTCTTTGGTATTTTAAATAAAATATTTAAATCGTATATTCCAAATGCCTATATAAGAGAAGTTGTAAAAACAGTATTAAAAGAGAAAAAAGAAAACTATTATGACAGAATTATTTTTGAAAATGGGCAAAATTTTATACCATATTTTAAGAAAAAAACCCAAACTAACAGCAAAGTAATATTGCATTTACATAATGACTATTTTAATGCCAAAACACCAAATAAAAAAGAAATTATAAGTTATTGTGATGAGGCATGGGCTGTTAGTGAATTTATAAAAAAACAAATTGAAGATGCAGGAATGCCTGCATCCAAAGTAAAAGTTCTATATAATGGAATTGACCTTAGTTCCTTCAAAACAAAAATGACCGAAAAAGAAAAAAAAGAACTGCGAGCAAAATATAATATAAATAACGAATTTGTATTTATATATACTGGAAGACTAATGCCTGAAAAAGGTGTACGAGAGTTAATTATGGCTTTTAACGAACTAAATAAAGAAGAAAAAGATATAAAACTTCTAATAGTTGGTGGCACTAAAAGTTTAAAAGAAAAAGATAAATATAAATTAGAATTAACTAAGTTAGCAGAAAATAATCCCAATATTATTTTTACAGGCTATATTAATAGAAATGAAATAAATAAGTATTATAAAATTGCTAATTTACAAGTAGCTCCATCAATATGTAATGAAGCATTTGGACTAATTTTGTTAGAGGGTATTGCTTGTGGCTTACCAATTATCGCCACTTCATCTGGAGGAATGACTGAAATTTTAGGATCCACAGGCATATACGTATCAAGAGAAAATATAGTATCTGAATTAACAAAGAAAATGCAAGAACAACTAAATAAAAAAATTAGTAATGAAACACTAGAAAATTACTCTCAAATTCTAAATAGATTTTCTTTAAAAAATTTCTGTACTACTTTTTTCGATTTATTAAAATAAAAAGAGGATGATATCAATGAAAAAAAATGAGTTTATATATTTAATAGCAATATTTCTACTAAGTTTTGTAATGCTATGTAATATTTCACAAATTATTAACATTAGTGGAAAAATTCAAATGTTATTATATGTCTTAATCATGCTCATTTTTATAGTTAAAATTATCAATACAAAATATAAAAGAAAACAAATCGTTCCAATTATTATTATCGGATTAATAATGGCCTACACTTCTTACAAATTATCAGATTATGTGTTTTTATTAAATTACTTAGCTATTATAGCTATCGTAGGAGTAGACATAAAAAAAATTATAAAAATGGATATTATTGCTAAATCTTTATTCTTAATACCTCATAGTATATTATATTTTTACAATTATATTTTTAATTATAGCGCCATAGTACCTCTGTTAACATATACTCAAACAAATGTGAGACATAATATTTATTTCTCACATCCCAATACGGCAGCAGGAATTGTTCTATGGTTTGTAATAGACTTAATTTATATTTCAAAAAACAAAAAGGTTTCTATTACGATAGGGTCATTTCTAATGTTATTATATTACTACTTTACAAGGTCAAGAACAACATTGGTAATTTATATATTATTTTTACTGATAATATATATAACTAAAAAAGGAATAATAAAAAAAGTTTTAGCATTTATAGAACATTATTTATTTATAATAATAGCTATTTTAAATACAATTATGATACCAACAAGGAGCTTTATTAATAATCCCATAATTATAAATTTGGATAAATTACTAAGCAAAAGAATTTATTTTACAAATTTAGCAATTAACAATTTTGGTTTTCATCTATTTGCCAATAATATATCACAAGTTTTAGTTGAGAATTCCATTATAGTAGATAGTTTCTATACTAGAGCATTTGTATCTTATGGTTTTATAATACTGATAATAATAGCATTTTTATATTATGTAGTTAGTAAAAAAGAAAAGAGTAATATAGATAAGGCGATTATCATTATATTTCCAATTTACTTATTTAACGAGTTATTCCCATTCAATATTGGTAGAGCGATACCACTGCTCATAATAGGAAATATAATTTTTAATAATAAGGAAATCAAAACGGAATAAAAGGAAGTGAATTAAATGAAAATTAGTATTGTAGTACCAATATACAATGCCACAAAAACACTAGATAAATGTCTTAATTCATTGATAAATCAAACATATAAAGATTTAGAAATCATATTAATAAATGATGGCTCAACAGATAATTCATATGCTATATGTAATGAATTTAAAAATAAAGATAACCGAGTAAAATTAATTAACCAAGAAAATAAAGGTGTAAGTTATACTCGCAATAAAGGAATAGAAATTTCTACTGGTGATTATATTACATTTGTTGATTCTGATGATTATTTAGAACTTAATTGTTTTGAAATAATAGCAAAGCAACTTGATAACAACCTTGATTTTATTAGATATAATTTTAATACCATAGGCAAAAAACAATTTAATGATAATCTTTATGAATTAAAAAATAAAACTATAAATATAAAAAAAGATTTTAATAATTTAATGACTCATTTTCTTACTTTTAGAGAACCGATACCTAATCTTACACAATTGTTATTAATAAAAAGTAATATATGTAAATGCCTTCGTTTTAACGAAAAATTAACAATGATGGAGGATGTTGACTTTTATAATCAACTATTTTTTAAAGCAACAATCGGTAAATTTATTGATAACAAATTGTATAATTATTATAACAACCCTGATAGTACTACTCATAATAAAAAGAATTTTTCTAAAATTATATATGGAATAATGGATACTAACAAGAGTTTAAATGATAGATGTAAACATTTAGATAAAAAAATAATTCAAGAAATGAATTCGAATCACGTTAGAATAATAAGTAATTATCTAATTGATATGTATATAGTTGATAAAAAGAAATTCAAACAAGAATTAGAAGAATTAAAAAATAACAGTTATTTTAACTATCTAATAAATGTATCTGATAAAGATAGTATGCCTAAAAAAAACAAACTTTTACTAAGATTAATGTCCAAGCCATGTTTATTAAAATTATATTTAATGTTTGTTGTGGCAGTTTATAAATGCAAAGGAAAAATATAGTATGAGAACAAAAAATTCTATAAAAAACACAATTGTTTCCTTTATAAGTAATCTCCTCACAATCATAATAGGATTACTTGCTCAAGCAATTTTTATTAAAACCCTAGGCAGTGAATATTTAGGTATAAATGGTTTATTTTCTAATATCATATCTATGCTTGGAATAGTTGAACTTGGAATAGGTTCTGCAATTATCTATCATTTATATAAGCCTATTGCTGAAGATGATACAAAGAAAGTTAAAGCCTTAATGAATTTTTACAAAAAATGTTATCATATAATTGCTTTCATCATTCTAACAATTGGTTTAATGATTACGCCATATTTAAAATTTTTTGTTGGTAACGTTACCATTGATATCAATATTTATTTAGTATATATCTTATTTATTATTGAAATTACTTGTTCATATTTATTATCTTATAAAAGGTCCATAATTAATGCCAATCAAAAGAATTATCTAGTTAATATAATTCATATTGTATATTTAATAGTTTTAAACTCTATCGAAATAACAGTATTATTATTAACCAAAAATTATTATTTATATTTAGTAATAAAAATAATAATGCGTATTTTAGAAAATGTTGCTATTACTCTATTAGCAAACAAATTATATCCATACTTAAAAAATAATAATGAAAAATTAGATGATGACACAAAAAAAGGAATATTTAAAAAAGTAAAAGCTTTATTTTTTCACAAAGTGGGAGGCTTTATAGTTCTTGGGACAGACAATATTATAATATCAAAATTTATTGGTATAGTTGAAGTAGGATTGTATTCTAATTATTTCATAATTATTGATGCTATTGAGCGCTTATTTGGACAATTAATAAATGTTTTAACACCAAGTGTGGGTAATATGTTAGTTACTGAAACCAAAGAAAAAAGTTTTGAAGTCTTTAAAAGAATTAGATTTCTAAACTTTTGGATTGCCACGTTTTCGAGTATTTCACTACTAGTAGTGATGGATAGTTTTATTACTATATGGATTGGCAAAAAATATTTACTTGAGTCTTGTGTTTTAATTGTTTTAGTATTAAACTATTACCTCAAGTCAATGCGTACTTGTCATGTCATATATAAAGATGCTGCAGGACTATATTATGAAGATAGATATGTTCCTGTATTAGAATCCATTATAAATATTATTGCTTCATTAATTCTATTAAAGTATTTTGGACTTGCTGGAGTATTTATGGGAACATTTATAAGTAGTATGGCTCTATATTGTATTAGTTATCCAAAGTATGTGTATAAAAAATTATTTGATAGAACTTATTTAGATTATACTAAAGAAACGCTTGGCTACTTCCTATTGTTTATAACTTTAGGATTACTAACATTTAAAATATCTAGTCTTATTGTGGTAGGAAATGCTTATTTACAATTTATAATTAATTGTGTAATTGCAATTCTAGTTCCTAATATATTATTACTTATAATATTTTATCGAACAGACAATTTCAAATACTACATGAGTTTATTAAAGAAGATTAAAAAAAGAGGATAATAAAATGAAAATAAAAAAAATACTAACAAGCGTATTAGTCATCACACTTATCTTAATAATATTTATTTTCTCTGGTCAAAATGGAGGAAAAAGTATTAGTGTATCTGATAATTTTACAGGTAAATTTATAGATAAGATAGCAAGTGTCATGAATAAAGAAGTATCAGCCAAAAGAAAAAAAGAATTAATATACCAAACTAGATTTATTGTAAGAAAGACTGCTCATTTTACTTTATATTTTACGTTAGGAATTTTAATTTACTTACTTTTGAGTTTTTATAAATTTAATCATCGAATATTCATGAGCATTTTGATTTGTTTTACTCTAGCATGTTGTGATGAATACCATCAGTTATTTGTAGTGGGTAGAACAGCGCGTTTTTATGATTGCATTGTTGATACATTAGGCAGTACAACAAGTATTGTTATACTTAATTTATTTGAAAAAATAAGAAAAAATATTAATAAAAAAAGACTAAGTATTTAAACTTTTAAAGGCGATTTTTTTAGTCTACTTAGTTTGACAAAGATAGTGATTTATGATATCATTATAAACATAATAAGAGGGGAAAATTTTATATGGGTGAGATAGATTTATTTGAATTTATAGAATATTATCTTAGTAAGATTTTATTTGTTTTATTATTTGTTGTAATTGGCTTTATAGGCAGTTATATTTATACTTTTTCAACTCAAATACCAATATATGAATCTAAAACAAGTTTAGTTTTAACTAAGAATGAAACTACGGGATCCACTATTACTCAAAATGATATTAATTTAAATAAAAATTTAGTACCAACATATCGTGAGATAATAAAGAGTAGACGTATCCTAGAAAGTGTAATATCTAATTTACGATTAGATATCAGTTATGAAGAATTAAGTAAAAATGTTGAAGTAAGTAATGTTACTAACACTGAATTAATAGTTATTTCTGTATATAATGAAAACAATGTTTTAGCCAAAACTATTGCTGATGAAATAGCTTCTGTTTTTAAGCGTGAAATTGTTGAAATTTATAGTATAGAAAATGTAAGTATTATTGATGAAGCCTTAGTAAGTGAACGCCCTTACAATGTTCATATTTTAAAGCAATTTGTAATTGGTTGTGGATTAGGCTTTATAATTAGTAGTTTAATTATTGCTGTGTTCTTCTATTTTGATGATACTATAAAAACTGAAGAAGACATTGAAACCAAAATAGGTTTACCAGTATTAGGCTCAGTACCAAAATATACGAAGAAAAAGGGGGATAAATAATGAATGAATTAATTATTCAAACAGATCCAAAATCTTCTATGAGTGAGGCTATAAGAACACTTAGAACTAATTTGCAATTTTCGAGTGTTGATAAAAAAATAAAAACGATTCTTGTAACAAGCAGTGTTCCAAGTGAAGGTAAAAGTTTTATTGCATCTAATCTTGCTGTTGCGTTCGCTGATTCTGGTAGTAAAGTTTTATTAGTAGATTGTGATATCCGAAAAGGAAGACAACATACCATTTTTAATCGTCATAATAAAAAAGGATTATCTAATTTATTATTAAAAGATGTTGACGAGGAATACCGTAGTTATATCTATGATACTGAGATTAAGAATTTAGAAATTATGTTTAAAGGAGTTACTCCTCCCAATCCAAGTGAATTATTAAATTCTGAAAAGAATAAACAATTAATATCACTATTAAAAGAAGAATATGATATTGTTATTTTTGATGGTGCGCCAATTAATGGATTACCAGATTCCCTTGTTGTAGGAACTCTTGTTGATGGAGTAATAATTGTTACTTCTGCCAAAAGGACATCATTTGCTCTTGTTGAAGATACCAAAAAAAGATTAGAGACAGTTGGAGCCAATATTCTAGGAGTTGTACTTAATAATACTGAACCAAAGAAGAGTAAATATTACGGCGGATACTATGGAAAATATTACGAATAGAATCATAGATATTCACAATCATAGTCTCTTTGGAGTTGATGATGGGGCACGAGACATAACAGAATCCATAGAGGGTATAAAATATTTAATAAATTTAGGCATAAAAGACATTGTATTAACTAGTCACTACATAAATGAAACTAAATATCAAGCAAACGTTTTAAGAAGAAAAAGCATTTTACAAGAATTAAAAGAAGCAACCAAAGACTTAGATATAAAATTATATTTGGGAAATGAAGTATTTGCTTCTGAGAAAGTTATTGAATTATTAAATAGTGGCGAAATAACAACTTTAAACGGTAGTAGATATCTCCTAATAGAGTTTCCCTTAGATCAAAACTTAAAGCATATTGAAGAAATAGTTTGTGATTTAAATGAAGTAGGGATAGTTCCTATTATTGCTCATCCTGAACGATATAGATATTTTAAAGAAAACTATAATAAGTTAGAGGATTTATTAGAATATGACTGCCTACTACAATGTAATATAGAAAGTATAGTTGGAAAGTATGGGCGTCATGCGAAGAAACTAATAACAAGACTTTTAAAAGAACATAAAGTAAGTTTTTTAGCAACAGATTTTCATCATATAAGTCATGCCTATTTACTAGAAAAAGGATTAAAAAAATTAAGAAAGAAAGTTAAGAGTTCAGAACTTAATTTAATGCTATATGAAAATCCTAAAAAAGTCCTTGAAAATGAAAGAATATAAATAATATCATAACAGATATTATTTTTTTACTATAATTTACTTGCTAACAATAGAAATTTATTATAAAATAAAATTGGTGGTAGATATGGGTCAGGTATATGATCATGTAATGCTTTATAAGAAAAAATTTCCAGGAGGAGTTACTTGGTGGAGACTAAAGAAACATGCTTCAGTTATAGAAGGACACTTAAATCCAGGAGAATATGTTAAGTATGCTTTTGCAGGACAAAAGAACGATAAATTTTATGATTTAACGTCAACAGCAGTTATAGTTATTACAAATAAAAGAATTTTAATCGGACAAAAAAGAGTAGTATGGGGTTATTTTTTAAGTAGTATAACACCAGATTTATATAATGATATGCAAGTATATCAAGGTTTATTATGGGGTAAAATTACAATTGATACTGTAAAAGAAGTAGTAGTTATAACTAATTTAGCTAAAGATTCATTAAAAGAAATAGAAACTGAAATAACGGAATTTATGATGGAAGAAAAGAAGAAATATGCTCGAAGTTTACGAGGCGAAGAATAGAGACATGAAGCAGTTAAGCAAAAGTAATATAAAACTAAAAGCCTTTCAAAGTATATTTATTTTACTTTTCATATCTTTTTTATTATTTTTATTCTTACCAAAAAACTATACTAAGAAGTATATAATAAACAAAGTCGAAATTACAGAGCGTTTCGATAAAAAGAATAAAGATTATTATTTTACTTTAAAATATAAAGATACAACATTTGATTATTTAGTAGAATCCAAATACTATAAAAATAGGGGATTAATAACAAAGATTGAGGTTGTAGAAGAAAATGACGATTTTTGTTTAGTGCCAACTGGAAAGAAACTGGATTATATACCTTTATGTTTAGTAAATAACGAAATAGTTCATTACAATAAAGCGAGTGATGAATTAAAAAGTAAAATAGGCAAACGAAATAGTTCAGAAAAAAAACTTGAAACATATAAAGATATTGAAATATATAATAAAGACTTTACCTATCTTCTATGGAATTATGATGGCTTTTATTTTATAAACAAAGATAGTAGTAAAAAAATAAGTATCTTTGATAAAGAAACTTATAATATCAATTTAGTAGGCTACACTAAAGATTATTTAGTTATTGCAGATTATAATTCAAATTATACTTTTAACAATTTTTATACTTTAGATTATAAAAAAGGTAATTTAAAAAAGCATGTTCTAAATCGTAATATCTATTTCGATTCATATTTTATTGGTTATGAAAAAAATAATTTATATATAGTAGATAATAAAGAACACTTAATGTATGAGTTTGATGCTAAAAAAGGTAAGATAGACAAGATGAGAAGTAAAGTTATTACAAATGGCAAATGGGAAAATGTTAATATAAATACTTTACTAAATAACAAGCAAGAGTTTTCTTACCATACAAATTATGAATACACTTTAGAGAATAACAATTTATATTTAAAATATAAAGATAAAGAAACAAAAAAATTAATCACTGATAATGTAACAAGTATCGTTAGAATAAAGGACAAAGATATATTTTATTTAAAAATAGATAGTTTATATCATTTTAATGAAATAACTGGTGAAGAAAAATTATTAACATACTTTGAATGGAATTTTAATTCCAATAATATGATTTATATAAATTAACACAAATAGACATTTATCATATCTTATATTAGGAGTGATAAGTTTGAAAGATAATACATATTACACATACTATACAATTGAAAAAGGCGATAATTTATATGAGATAGCCAGAAAATATAATATTAATCCTAAACTTTTAGCGGCAGTAAACGGTATCGAAGATAAAGAATATATTTATCCGGGACAAGTTTTAATGATTCCAAAAAGTGGTTATAGTTACTACATAACAGGTGAAGGGGATACATTAAAAGGTGTTGCAGATGCTTTTCGTACAACTGAGGCTAATATGCTTAGAATGAATAAAACAGTTTATTTATTACCAGATCAATTATTAGTTTATAAAGACTAGCAAACTAGAAAGGTTTACTAGTTTTTTCTTGCGGAATTTTAAACAGTAATATATAATAAGAGCCAAGGGATGTGAGATAATGTTTACAAATGGTATGGATTTTTGGATAGGTGATAGCCTAACAAAAGACGGTTTTAAAGATATAAGAGATGTTCCAGTAGAAATACTCGAAAAAAAGATAGTGGAATTTTTAAAAGCAAGATTATATATTAAAGGTGAGAATATTGATTTAAAAACAATATTAGAAAAATTAAAAGAATACTTTATTATGGGAGCATCAAGTGAAAAAGATATGGGCCACATTTGTTTCTATATTCTATGGTATATAGGAATGCTTCAAGGATATACATTGTCTTGGCAAGTAGAGGAAGAACCTACTACCACTCGTTTTGTTGAAAGTGAGTTTTTTGAAGGCAAACTAGATAAACTTGTAACTTCAATGAATATTGATTACATAGATACAATTTTTATTCTATTAAATAAAGCAAGAGAATTAAAAGAGAACCTAGAGGTTCAAAGATGATAAAAATAACTAATAACATAGAAGAAGCAGAATTTGTAACACACTCAGGAAACTTTCATGCTGACGACGTTTTTGGTTCCGTTTTTATGGAAAAACTTTATGGCAATATTACAGTAGCACGTGTGAGTCATTATGTAGATGACGGAACAAAGATTGCCTTTGATATAGGAAGAGGAAAATTTGACCATCATCAAAAAGGTTATGATGAAAAAAGAGAAAATGGTATTCATTATTGTGGTTTTGGCCTTTTATGGAGAGAGTTTGGTTTAGATTATTTAAAAAAACTAGCGTTACCAAATCCTGAATTAACTTATGAAATCTTTGATTATTTATTAGTTAATATGATAGATGCCATAGATAATGGTGAGTTTGATATCAAAAGCGACTACAACGTTTACACACTATCAGCACTAATAGAATTATTTCGTCCAAGAGAAAATGATACCAAAGATGAAAATGAATGCTTTATTGAAGCAACTAACTTTGCTAGAATTGTTTTTGACTTAGTATTAAAAGACTCCATTGAAAAAACCGAAGCTGTAAGAATAATTAAAGATAAAACGCCAGAAATAAAAGATAAAATATTAGTATTAGATAAAAGTTTACCTTTTGACTTTGCAATTCATAAACTAAATCTTGATGTAGAATTTGTTGTTTATCCATCAAATAGAGGAGGCTATGCAGCTCATACCGTTTCTAAGTATTATAAAGGATTTGAACCACGAAAGAAATTCCGAGAAGAATGGGCTGGATTAGTAGATGAAGAATTAATAAAAGTAAGCGGTATTAAAGGTGCAAGATTTTGCCATAATGCGAGATTTCTATTTATCGCCGATACTAAAGAGGCAGCCATTAAAGCAGCAGAACTTAGTGTAAAAAGTAAATAAATATTTGTATTTATAACAAAATTATGTTAAACTAAATTTAGTAGAGCGTTAGGACATAATGCCTACTTCCGAAAGAGATAGACACTTACTTCTATTTTAT
>CAYMVR010000021.1:0-8597 GCA_964393945.1 uncultured Muribaculaceae bacterium
TGAGGAGTAAAATATGAATAAAGTAATTTTAATTGGAAGGTTATCTAGAGATCCAGAACTTCGTACGACACCTAGTAATTTAAGTGTAGCAACATTTTCACTTGCTGTAAGTCGTCCTTTTTCGCCACAAAATGGTGGTAGTCCAGAAACAGATTTTATAAATTGTGTTGTTTGGAGAAGACAAGCTGAGAATTTAGCTAGATATTGTCATAAAGGAAGTCAAATTGCTATTGAGGGAAGAATTCAATCAAGAAGTTATAATGCCCAAGATGGTAGTAAGAGATATGTAACAGAAGTTATGTGTGATAATATAACTTTCCTAGGATCTAAAGATTCTAATCAAGGTGGTTCAACATTTGAGCCTCAAAATAATAATAATAATTTTGGAGGTTCTAATGATATTCCAGTTGATAATTATAATCCTGGAGGCGGGCAACCAACTGATATAACTGAGGATCCATTTAAAGATTTTGGTGAAGAAATTACTTTAAGTGATGACGATTTACCATTCTAATAAAGGAGGAGTTAAATAATGGCAGAATTCTATCGTAAGAAAAAGAAAATATGTCAAATGTGCGCTGGTAAAAGCGTTGATTATAAAGATGTTATGATTATTAATAAATATATTAATGATAAAGGAAAAATCATGCCTAGACGTATGACTGGAGCATGTGCTAAACATCAAAGACATATTGCTAAACAAGTTAAATATGCAAGATTTATGGCTTTAATACCATTTGTTAAATAAAAGTACTTCGGTACTTTTTTCTTTACATAATTTTTTTGTAATGTTTTGATAACCTTTGTCGAACGTGTTTAAATATTTTTCAATTTGTTCTATATTAAAGTAGACAGAGGTGATATTATGTTGAAAGTTGATATGGAATATGAAAAAGGAATTCTATATGTGAGACTAAATGGTATATTAGATAGAAAGGCATGTTATAAAATTAATAATTATATTGTTCCTGTTGTTTTGAAACATAAAATTAAATACTTAGTGTTTAATTTATTAGAGCTAAAAGATATTGATGAATCAGGAATGGATTCTTTATTAAATACTAAATGTGCTATAAGAAGTAATAAGGGTAAAATTTGCTTGTGTGAAGTAAGTGATGAAATTAATAAAAAGATAAAAAGGTTACGTATGAAAGTGGCATCTAATGAATTTGCAGCGAATCGTTTAATTGAAATCTAATGACTACTAATGAACTTATTGATACTCATATGGGATTAATTAAGAAAATAGCTGGCAAATTTTATAATATAGAAAAAGAAGATTTATTACAAGTTGGCGTTATTGGGCTTTTAAAAGCATATCAGAATTTTAAAGATACTAGTGATGCTAAATTTAGTACTTATGCTTATTCTTATATATTTGGTGAAATGTATCAACTTGCTAATAATAATCGTAATATTAAAGTTAGTAAAGATTTACTTAAAATATATAAAGCAGTAGAACGTACTAGGTATGAACTTGCTCAGAAAATGGGAAGAATTCCAACAAATGAAGAGGTGGCACTTTTTTTAGAACTTGATGTTAATAGTGTAGATGAGGCACTAGCTAGTGCTCAGACTATGATGAGTTTAGATGATGAGGCAAACGAACTTAATTTACATGAAGTAATACCTGCTAAGAGTGCGGATACTGATCTTAAAATAGCAATCGAAGATAGTTTTAAAGTTCTAAATGATGATGAAAAAGAAATTATTTATTCAAGATATTATGAGGATTTAACCCAAAGCGAAATTGCTCATAAACTTAATATGACCCAGGTTATGGTCTCGAGATATGAAAAGAAAAGTTTGGAAAAAATGCGTATCTCAATGATGTCTTAAAAGTATCAATATTTATTGGTACTTTTTTCTTTTTGTGATACAATTAAAATAAAGGATAGTGAGGAAAATGAAAACAATTGAAGAACTTGCTCATTATATAGATGTTGTGGATATTCCAAAAGATTGGATAGATTATTATGAAGTGGCTTTAGATAGCTTTGATGAAGCATGGTTTAGTGGGCTAGATGAGATTATAACATTTTATCAATTTGATGGAGAATTAAAAGCAAAACTTGAAGAATTGTTTTATCTAATAATAGGGGATATTAATTTAATTTTCTTGGTTTATTTATGGTATTATATTTTGTATGAAGCAAAAACTGATAAGCATAATAAATGGAATACTAATCCTAGTTATTTTAAATCTAATGGTGATAGTTACATGCCAATAATGGCAATGTTAATGGGTTATAAAAAACATGAAGAAACCATGAAAAATTATTCTTTAGAACAAAAAGAAATACAAAAACAAATTATTAGAGATATTTATATAAGTGATTTAGATAATTATAATTACGATGGAGTTCGATTTAGTACAATGGAATGGGGTTCAAGATTTATTCGAGGACAAATTATTCAAATAGGAATTTTTCAATATGAACTTAAAAGAAATTTTTATCAAGGTGAAGATGTAATATTTATCCATATTCCCGCAAGGGTTAACCTTATTAAAGAAAATATTGAAGAATCTTTTAAAATGAAATCTAAAGTATTTGATTGTTTTGATGTTCCTCATAATATAAAATTTGTTACAGAAACTTGGCTTTTATCACCAGAGGTAAAAGATATTTTGAAACCTACTAGTAATATTCTTCTTTTTCAATCTTATTTTGATATTTTAGAATATATTGATAACACTAAGGATTTTTTGAAATTTGTTTTTAAAGAACCTTTTGAAGTAAATGATTTTGATTTATTAAAAGAAGATACCAGTTTACAAAAATCTTTAAAAGAAAAATTAAAACATAGTGAAAAACTACATATAGGTCTTGGAATATTAAAATAGTTTATGTTATAATTAGAGTGCGCTGAAATAGCTCAGGTGGTAGAGCAACGCACTCGTAATGCGTAGGTCGGAGGTTCGAATCCTCTTTTCAGCACCATTTTTTTTGGCTTAAAATCAATAATTTTAAATTTTAATGATTTTGTATATATTTAATAAGGGCGGAGCATGTGTGTTTTCGTGTGTAAAAATCTTTTTACATTTATAATAAAACATAAAAAAGGGAACATTCAATTTTCGCGAGTTGAATGTCTACCCAATTTAATATTGTTTAGACATTTAATTCAATGAAGAATTAAGTGTCATTTTTTTATTACTACTATCATAATGATAAGGAGAAATAAAATGATAGCAATGACTTTTAAAACTTTCACAATGAAAGTCTTAGTTTTCATTATATCAAACCTTCTCTCTATATGAGATTTGGTAGACACTCAACTTATTAAATATTATATCAAACAAAAGTTTTATGTTCAATATATTTTAAATTTAGATAAGATTGTTTTTTATAAATTAGTTATCATATATTTTTTGGTTATTAAATAGTCCCGAATATTGTTTCGGGTTTTATTATGTTTATTCTTGTGATATAATTTTTATAGTGTTAAGGAGTATTTAAAACATGATATTTAAAGGCTATAAAATTAAAGTTAGATGTATCGATTGGGAACAAGTGCAATTATTAGATGAATATTGGAAGTTATTTTCGTCTTATATTAAGTTTGAGAATATTGTTGGATTAGGGATGAATTGGACAAGCGATTACTTATATTTTGATTATGCTTTGGGTGTTATAGATGATGAAGATACATTAAGCAAAATAAAATCTATTGATTTTTCTAATACAAAGTTTTTGGTAGATTATGTTGAAATTGATTTGCCTAAAGAAAGTGAATGGAAAACTTTTAAAGGAAAAAATAAAGATGTAAAAGAAATATATGAGAAGAAAGTGGATTGTTATAATCGTTCATATGATTATGAATTAGAATATATGGATGGTAAAGGAAATTTGGAAATTAAAATTCATTATTTATAGAGGTAATATATGATAATAAAAGAAGTAAATGTAAATGATTATTTAACTAAATCTAATCTTCCGGCGAGTGATTATGTTATTAATCCTTATGTCGGTTGTTTACATGGCTGTAAGTATTGTTATGCATCATTTATGAAAAGATTTACGGGTCATACAGAAGAATGGGGAACTTTTATTGACGTTAAACATTGTGATAAGAAAATTAATTTGAGTAGAATAAGTAAGAAAAATGTCTTTTTATCATCAGTAACTGATTGTTATAATCCATTAGAAGAAAAGTATTTGATAACTAGAAATATTTTGGAACAATTAGTTTCTTCAGATTGTTATTTATCTATTTCTACTAAATCAAAACTTATTTTAAGAGATATCGATTTATTAAAACAAATTAAAAATTTATCTATAAGTATGTCTATTAATACGCTTGATGAAAATTTCAGAAAAGATATGGATAATGCTAGTTCGATAGAAGAAAGATTAGATACTTTAAGAGAACTACATAATAATGGCATCCATACAGTTCTATTTATGTCACCAATATTTCCTTTTATTACAGAGTGGAAAGAAATAATTGAAAAATCAAAAGATTATATAGATGAATATTGGTTTGAAAATTTAAATTTAAGAGGACAATATAAAACTTATATATTAAATTATATTAAAGAAAAATATCCCCAATATTATTCTTCCTATGTTGACATTTATTTAAAAAATAATAAAACATATTGGGAAAATTTAGCAAGTGAGATTAATGAATATTGCCTCGTTAATAAAATTAATTATATTAATTATTTTTATCATGAGAAATTAGTTAAAAACAAGAAAAATAAAGATAAAAGGTGATATTTTGAAAAAGAAGATAGCATTAGATTTAGATGGTGTAGTATTTGATTCAGAAAATTTATATCGTGTTTATACAGAGATTTATGATGTTATCAATCATAAAAAAGATACTGTTATAGATAATAGTGAAAAGTTATTCCAAAAAAGATATAATTGGACAGAAGAAGAATTTGAGAGTTTTTATAGTGATAATGCGGTAAAAATTTTAGAATCTGCGAATATAATGCCTGGGGCTGATATTGTTTTAAAGAAATTACAAGAAAAGTTTGATTTTATTATTGTAACTTCTAGGAGTGAAGCAGAAACAGAAATAGCAAAGAAAAAACTAAAAGAAATGGGTTTAAATATTCAAATATTTAATAATGAACATCATAAGATAGATAGATTTATTAAGGAAGGTGTTCATTATATAATAGATGATGATGACATAGTTTGTATTAATGCTTCAAATAATAATATGATTTCTTTATATTTTAAAAATAATGCTCAAAAAACAATTGATAAAGAGAATGTTATTAATGTTAATAATTGGGGAGAAATATATAAATATTTGATGTTAAATAATGATTATTAAAATAAGGGTGATATTATGACTTTATATGATAAATATTTTTTATGCACTTTTATAACTGTTTTATTGACGAGATTTTTGGTATTTATTTTTAAGAAACCTAGTCCTACAATAAAAGGATTTAGAATACATCATTGGATGTATGGTTTATTATTTACAGTTATTCTTTTTGGTGTATCTAAATTCTATACAAATATTTATTTGTTAAGTATAAGCACAGGTGTATTTTTGGATGAAATAGGCTTTATTATAGTTAGAGGTAAAACGCATGAAGATAATTATAGTCCTAAATCATTTATGATTCTACTGTTATTTATATTGCTTTTATTTGTATTTCGAAAAATAATTATTGATTTTTATATTTAGTTAGGGTGGTAGTATGAATAAACCTATTATAGGAATTGTAACAAAGCATATGGCTCAAAATAGAGCAAGATCAAATACTTTTATTAGAGATGAAGTGAAACAGGCATTATTTGATAATGGGGCTATTGCAATAGGTATTTTGCTTCCTAAAATGGAAGTGCTTGATGTTGCTGATAATTGGAGTGACAATTTATCGGAAGATGAATATAATGCTTTAATTTCAGAGATTAATATGTGTGATGGAATAGTATTTCAAGGTGGAGAAGCCTGTGATAATTATGAAATGATCGTAGCAAAATATTGTTATCAAAATGATATTCCGGTTTTGGGTATTTGTTGTGGTCAAAACGTAATAGTAAGAGCACTTGGTGGAACTACTAAAAAAGTAACTAATCCCGAAAAGCATAATCAGGAAGATGAAGATTATGTTCATTCGATAACAATTGATAAATCCTCTAAATTTTATAGTATTGTAAATAAAGAAGTTATAATGGTAAATTCAAGACATAAAAAAACAATTGATAAATCTCCTTATTTGAATCAAGTGGCATATTGCAGTGATGGATATCCTGATGTAGTGGAAGCAAGTGACAAAAAGTTTTATATAGGAGTTAGATTCCATCCAGAAAGTCTATATAAAACAGATGAAAATATGAATAATATTTTTAAGAGTTTTATTGAAGCATGTAGGAATGGTGGTAATAATGGAATTTAGTTTACTTGATCATGAAGTGACTTTAAATGATGTAGAGAAATTTAGTTATCCAAATACTAAATATGGGGTAATTGTTCATATTGAAAATGATAAAGGTGAAATTTTATTGCAACAAAGAGGACTTAAATCTCGTGATGAAAAAGAGAAGATTGAATATATTGGTGGTTCTTTAGAAAATAATGAAAGTTTTAAAGAAGCAATAATGCGAGAAGTAAAAGAAGAGGTTGGAGAAGATATTAAGTTGGAATTTCTAGACTTTTTTGGTATTTTTCATTATTATAAGAATAATATTAATTGGATATTTGCGATTTTTAAAGCGAAATATTTGGGTGGTGAAATTAAAATAATGGAGCCTTCTAAGTGTTTAGGTTATCATTTTTTTACTAAAGAGGAAGCTCTTAATTCACCAATAGTAACTGAAGGGTGTAAGTTTTTAATAAAAAAAATATATTAAAATAATTTTGACATTTATTTATAGGTATGTTATAATCAAACTACTTTTTGGAGAGGAAGAGTATTATGAAAAAATATTTAGTAAATCATCATCATAGTATTCTGCACTTGTTAAAACGACATTAATGGTTGTGGTACAAGTGCTATTTTGCGTGCTTGTACCTGTATAATAAATAATTTTACGATACAGGAAACTGTATCGTTTTTGTTTAGGAGGAAATTAAATGAAAAATATTACAATGGTGGCGGGGTCTTTGCCTGGTATTGTTACACCTGGACCCCAAAGAAGAGTTAACAAAGATAATTTAGATGATGCTTTTTTAAAAAAATACATTGAATTACTTGGAAAACTATTACTTGCAAAAAAAGATTTAAAAGATATAAAAATAGTTTATATTGGAGGATACTTAAATAAAGAAGGTGAAAATGTTACTAATGAAAATGTAAATACAGCTAAACTTTATTTTAGTGCTCTTAGTTATTATTTTAAAGAATTGGGATATGGTATTCTAAATAAATCTAATTTTATGATTATAGATGCTGAAGCGATAGATCAAGATGGAATGAATGTTCAAGAAAAATTAGAAAATGCTGATTTTATTTTCTTAGGTATTGGTCAAGATAAAATATTTGGAAGTCTTTTAGAAAAGTTTCAAGATCAAGGTATTTCGATTAAAGATATCATTTTAAAGAATAATACTTTAGTTGCTAGTGTATGTGCTGGTTCAGTTATTTCAGCAGAAAATATATATGGTGGTTCTTATGATACATTCTATTATAATCGCCCTTCATTTGTATTTCCAAAAAATTATAGAACACTTGCTATAAATCCTGTTACAATGGAACCTAATTATAATTCTACTAGCAAAGATGCGAAATTAAATAGTGAATTTCGTAAAACTTATCTTATACCAGATAGTAAAACAATATCTTTTTTTGCGAGCGAAGCCAATAGTATGATAGTTAGTTCTTTAGACTCTATTTATGCGGTTGGAAAGATTTCTTTATTTATTGAAGGGGAAGAACTAGCAGTAACTGATAGTGATGAGATTGCAGATATAACAGTTTTAAATAGTTTAGTTCAAGAGTTTAATCAAAGTAAATCTAGTTTGATCTTGGATAAAATTAAAAAAGAGTGTTTGTCTTTAGTAAAAAAATCTTTTGATAGCAATGTATTTAGTGATGTAATTGATAAATTTAGAGAAAAAGAAATGATTTTACAAAAAAGAAATAATGAAAAAGTTCAAGAATTAAAAGAAAATTTAAAAAAGGAATTATTATCTTTATTTAGTATAGAGAATATCCCTGATTTTCCATATGATTATCTTGCTAATGATTTTTTACAATCACTTAATTTGGAAAGTGAAGACACAAAAGAAGTATATATTAAATATTATTTAATTGCAATTATCAAACGATATAGTAACTGGTATGCTCCAAATTATAGTTTATATTATGCGATTGTTTATGAAGTAATGATGGATCTTTCATTAGCAAATAATCTTATTCCATATTACTTTATTCAATGTTTTTCTTCTATGTATCCTAATGGGGATATGAAAAGATTAATGAAACTAACTAATCGAGAATCAGAAAGAAGAGTAAATGAACTTAGTACTCTTAATAACATGCGAAAAAGATTAAGAAATTAAGAAAAATTTGAAAAAAATATAATTTTGATGTATACTATTACTCACTTAAAGGGGGTTATGGCATGAATAAATCTTTTTCATTGGAATATAATGGCTTAATTTTTACTTTTCTTAAAAAA
>CAYMVR010000021.1:8697-13185 GCA_964393945.1 uncultured Muribaculaceae bacterium
GATATTGCTGGAGTTATTTCTGTCAATGGTGAATTTTTAGAGCCACTTGTTTCACTTAAAACAGGTAAAATTTTTGAAACAACTAATTTGGATGATATAAGATATGAAATTTTGGGCGATAAGCCACGTTCATAATTTTTAGAAAGAGGGTAATGGTATGAGTTATAGAAATTTTAAAAGATCATTAAGAGAGGAAACTGTAAAGGATTCTCAAAAAGAAATTGAAAGAATAGAAGAATTTAGAAATTACATTTTTAAAATTGGCAGTGGGGAATTTAGTCAGGATAAATTACAAAATATAAATGAATCATATAATTTAGGTTTAGAAGAAGTAACACCCAAAACTGTAAAAGATGCTTTAGAAAAGTTAATTAAAGCATTGGAATGTGATTTGAAAGATAATCATTTAATTCTTAAAAGTGTTGATAATGATTTTAATACACGTGTTAACAATTTACCACTGTTTATGTTGTCTTTGTTATCAACGAGCAATATTGAGACTATACATTATATAAGTCAAATTTTTAAGAAACATATTCTAGCAGATAACAAAGATTGTTTTGATATTGTAACTTATGAAGGCGAAGATTATCCAAAGTTGAGGGACTATGAAACAAGATTAAAAGATTTACTATCTTGTGGTAAGATAGATGAGTTTAATGAAGTTGCCTTAGAATATTTTGATTATTTTTTATCTTTTGGGGAAATAAAGAAACTGTTAGAAAAAATTAAAATCTCTTTAGATGATATTCGTGCTTGGTTTAAGGGAATGCTTGAAATAGAAAGATTAGAAACTATTACATTGCCTAATTATTTTTGTAGTGATGTAAAAGGTGCTGTTCATAGAATTAAATATCGTCTAGAAGATGCATTAAAAAGTTCTCAAGAAATTTATGATGATATGAGAAAAGCAGATGGAAATAATAAATGGGATAAGCTACATATGTCATTAAAATATAAATCATTTTTTGAATTAGATGCTGTTAAACTTGATTATAACATGCTTGTAGAATTTATTCATGATTTTAAAGAAGGTGTTGATAAAGAGATTCCTAAATTAGTTGAATTAGAAAGTGCAGTAACAAAAAATGGTATAAATAAGCCAGTCCCTAGTTTACCTAGATTAATATTTGAATGCTTTCAAGTAACAGATATACCAGCTTTGTTTGGCTATTTAATTATTACTGGATTAAAGTACAATGGAATGGTAAAGCGTCCTATAAGTGATAAAGTTGAAGTGGTTATTCATCCTTTAGAAGTTGAACTTGCTGGTTATATTCAAAATGATTTTTCAATAAAAAGAGAAGATAAAGGAGCATTTCTTAATTTGTTTAAAGTATATCTTTTTAAATATATTGATAATTTTGAGTGTGTATATGGAGATATCCCTTTAAAATTAAAAATTCCTTTTATAATAGATCAATTAAATATGTATATTGATTCATTTAGTGATTTTAGAGATTTTTTAAAAGAAGATGAGGAAAAAAGCCAAGAACCAACAATTAAAAAAGAAACTATACCAGAAGTTGTTGAACAAGAAAGTAGAATTGATGCTTATTTACGTAATTATCAAGAAACTGGAATTGGTACTTTAGAAGAATTTGAGGAATTACTTGTAAGTGAAGGACTAGATGAAGAAGCAAGTAATAAGTATTTAACGCAGATGATGAATGCAATGGATGAATATGAGAAAAACAAGTTAAGAAATAAAAGAGTTCAAGTTTTAATTAATAATTCTTTAGAAGATAATATTACTTTATATGATATAGGTCTTAATAGTTCTTATGTTGATGCTAAATTACTTATGAATGAACTTAATACTATTTTGGATTTATTAGAAAATGCGAGAGAAGAAGAAAAAGATGATTTGGTATCTACTTTATGGGAATATTTTGCAGTTTTAAGAGATCTTGTAGCTCCAACATATTTAAAAACTAAGAATGGTGTTAATCGTAATCTTATTTATTTTAAAGATGAAAGTCAAGTTCCATATTTATTTAAAGCAATCTCTAATTTGGAAGATAGTTTATGCGCTAGAGATGCAATGGACATGATTATGACAGATAACATTTATGCAGCATCAACTATTGAAGGAGATTATCCGGTAAAAATTAAAGCTATGGGTAAAGGTTTTAAGATTTTCTATACAATGGTTGGAAATAACGTCATTATTATAAATGGTGGTTTAAAAGAAATTTCTTTCGAAGAAATTTTATCTATTGTTAATTCACGAGAGTTTTTAGAATTTATGAAAGGCCTTAATTTTAGAATAAAAAATGATTTTAATCCTAATGAAGAAGCATTTACCAATATGATTTTGGAAGAATTAAATAAGCCAAGGGGTAAAAAATAGTTGATTTTTAGTAATTAGTATAATATAATTAATAAGGAAGTTTGTTCTAGGTTTTAATTTACTCCTTAAATTATTACTTGGATTAAACCGATTATTATATAGAAGGAGGATTATTTATGGCAGTTTCTAAAGAAACGAAAGCTAAATTAGTTAAAGAATTTGGTAAGAATGATAAAGATTGTGGTTCTACTGAAGTACAAATTGCAATTCTTACTCATGAAATTAATGATTTAACTGAACATTTAAAAGTACATAAACATGACTATCATTCAAATCGTGGACTTTTAATGAAAGTTGGTAAAAGAAGAAAATTACTTGCTTACTTAAAAGATAATGATGTTGTTAGTTATCGTAATGTAATTAGTAAATTAAATTTAAGAAAATAAGGCACTAATATTTTTAGTGTCTTTTTTTATAGAATAGAAATGTAGGAGAAGATATGAAAAAAGTTTTTAAAACAGATTTTTTAGGTAGAGAACTTATTGTAGAAACAGGAGAACTGGCTAAACAAACAGATGGTTCTGTTTTAGTTCGTTATGGAGATACTGTTGTTTTATCAGTTTGTGTAATGGGTAAAGAAGTAATTGGACAAGATTTCTTTCCTTTGCAAGTTTTATATCAAGAAAAATTATATTCAGTTGGTAAGATTCCAGGTGGATTTATCAAAAGAGAAGGAAGGCCTAGTGATGCGGCGACTCTTGCTGCTCGTTTAATTGATAGACCAATTCGTCCAATGTTTGATGAGAATTTAAGACAAGAGATTCAAGTTGTTAATACTGTTTTATCAGTAGATCCTGATAATTCACCAGAGATGGCAGCTTTATTTGGAACAAGTCTTTGTCTTGGTATTTCAAAGATTCCTTTTGATGGACCTGTTTCTGGAGTTATAGTTGGTAAAATTGGTAAAGAATTAATTATTAACCCAACAGCAGAACAAATGGAAGAAACTAGCCTTACTTTAACAGTAGCAGGAACACATGATGCTATATGTATGGTAGAAGCTGGAGCTCAAAATTTGAGTGAAAAAGAAATGCTTGAGGCATTAATGTTTGGACATGAAAATGCTAAAAAGTTATGCGAATTTCAACAAAAAATTATTGATGAGATAGGTGAAGAAAAAATTGAACTTGCTAAAGCAGTAATTGATCCAGAAGTTGATAAGGCTGTTAGAGATTTTGCGACTAAAGATATGCTAGATGCTATTCAAATAAAAGATAAATTAGAAAAGTATGCAGCAATAGATGCCGTACTTGAAAAATCTTTAGAGCATTTTGCCGAATTATATAGTGAAGATGAAGAAAAGGAAGAAAAATTAAAACAAGTTGAAAAGATTGTTCATACTATTGAAGGTAATTTAGTTAGAGAACTTATTACTGATAAAAAAATTAGACCAGATGGTAGAAAAATGGATGAAATTAGACCTCTTTCTTGTGATATTGATTTACTTCCTAGAACTCATGGGTCAGCACTTTTTACCCGTGGGGAAACACAAGCACTTGCAACAACTACTTTAGGGGCTATTGGAGAACATCAAATACTTGATGGTTTAGGACTTGAAGATACAAAGAGATTTATGTTACATTATAACTTCCCATCATTCTCTGTTGGAGAAACAGGAAGATATGGTGCTCCTGGTAGAAGAGAAATAGGTCATGGTGCTTTAGGTGAAAGAGCTTTAGCTCAAGTAATTCCTAGTGAAGAAGAATTTCCTTATACAATTCGAGTTGTTAGTGAAATCTTAGAGTCTAATGGTAGTAGTAGTCAAGCAACTATTTGTGCAGGATGTCTTAGTTTAATGGCAGCAGGGGTTCCAATAAAAAGCCCAGTCGCGGGTATTGCAATGGGACTTATTGAATCAGAAGATAAGAAAAAGCAAACTATTTTAACGGATATTCAAGGGTTAGAAGATCATATGGGCGATATGGATTTTAAAGTAGCAGGAACTCGTAAGGGAATTTGTGCTTTACAAATGGATATTAAAATTAAAGGAGTTACGGAGAGTATTTTAAAAGAAGCTTTAGCTCAAGCGAAAAAAGCACGGATGGAAATTCTTGATACGATGGAAGCTTGTATTTCAGAACCTCGTAAATCTTTGAGTAAATATGCTCCTAAAATTGATACTTTCCGAATAAATC
>CAYMVR010000022.1:0-12752 GCA_964393945.1 uncultured Muribaculaceae bacterium
CAATGATAGGCAAAAACTGCTTCTTCAGTTTTTCTTTCATTGTATTCATCTAATATTGATGATATTTCATCTTTTCCAAGAAAATCTTTTAATATATAATTTGTTGCTTCTTTACCTTTAACTAATTTTTCTTCGTTTGTTGTTTCAAAAAATGCTAAGTCTCCTATTTTTATTTCTTCTAATTCATGTATTGCAATCATATAAATTACTTTCATAATGTCTAATTTATATCCAAATTGATAGTAAATGGCTAATGCCAACATCTGAACTCCATAAATATGCTCTGCAACACTTTCAATCCTTTTTCTTTTAGCATTCCAAACTACTGGTCCAGTTCTAATTGTATCCTTTAATTTTGTACATAGTTTATAATAATTAATTGCAATTTTAATATTATTTTTCACGCTTATTCCTCCATGATATTATTTTTTAAACTTTGGATTAATTCTATACTGTCGGGATTCATAGTTAAATTCCTTGCTTTTAAGTTTTCTTCTAAAGTTTTAAAGTAAATAATTAATGCTTGGTTTATATGGCCATTATATGCTAATTCTTTTACCTTTATTGTTTTATTATCTAAATTATTTCTTCCTATTTTATCCGCAATAAAAATTATTTTATCAAAGGTATTCATATTGATGTTTCCTATTGTATGATATTTTATTGCTTGACACATATTATCATCAAATAAAAATATATTTTTAGCAATAAGAGCACCAATATCGGAATGCAATATATTTTTATAGGAAGTATCTAAACATGATTTAGGTAATTTCCCTATTTTAATCCAATAATTATTATCTTCTTCTGTAAACTCATGAGCAACATCATGAACAAGTCCGGTTAAATATGCTTTTTGTTCATCAAGATGATAGATCTTTGCAAGGCTTTTGGCTTCCTCTGCTACTCTTAGGCTATGAGAATACCTATAATCCGATAAATTAGTTTTTAGATATTCTTTAATCTTACTCTCATTCATAGTTTTACTTATTAAATGTATTCTAACAATTCTTTAAATTCTGTATAGCCACTTTCAGAATTTAAATGCCCACCATTTTTAATGATTATTTGATTTTCAGTTATAGTATTTGCAAATTCTTTTTCAACATCATACTTTACATATGGGTCGTTATCTGAATAAAAACATACTATGTCATTACAATAATTTTTAACATCTGATAAGTTATCAAAATACATACTTTCATTAACGGCATCATACTCATCATTTATTCCTAAATAATTATTAAAGCCACAAATAAAAACTAACCTTTTAACTTTTAGTTTATTTTCTACTAAAAATTTACTTATAAATACTGGTGCGATAGAATGCGCAAATATAATTGTATTCTCATTAATTATATTTGCATCTACATAAGTTCTCAATAAATTAGACCAATTTTCATAGTTTTGATAACCAACTCCCGTGGGAAAATCAGGAGTATATACTTGACCATCTTTTTTCTCTATTTCTTTTCTTAAATATGGAAACCAGTTGCCAAATGGATTTCCAAAACTTCCATGAATTATTAAATAATTATTTTTCATTGTACAATAATCCTTTCATTATCTATTTAATTATATCATTTAGTTACTTAATAATCTATATGTTTCATTTATTTATAAATTAAGAACCATGCTGTTTTCTAATGTGATTTTCTCTAGTTCTATGTTTATTTTCTTTAAATCCTTCATGATTTTTTTATATTCTTTGTCATTAGAAAATTTTTCTTCTTCTATTTGATAAATTAAATATCTACTTGCTGCGACTGTTAGAAACATTTTACCTATTTCGCCTATTTCTAAATCCTTAAATTTTATTTTCCAGGATTTATATGCTAAATAAGCATTAAAATACCAATAGTGAATATCTAATAATTCATCATAATAACTTTCTACTAAATTCATTTCTTCTTGTTTGTAGCATATGAAATATACTTCAACATTTTCTGTATTACTTTTATACATAAGTTCGTCTCCTTTACAATAACACTATAACTCATAAACGAACGTATGTCAAATTACAGATTTTATACTTTTAGCATAAAAAAAGTATCATTTTATACAGATTTTGATATTTTGGAGGCATAAAATACGCAATTTTAGAACAGATTTATTAATTTCTGTTTTTTTAAAAAAATTTATAAAAAAAATAGATTATTAAAAATCTATTAACTTTCATTTACTTCACTTACTATGTAAAGATTTAAATCAACCTTTTTACCAGCATCTTCTTCAACCATTAAATCTTCATCTAACCATAAACGAATATTTTTAGTAGTGGCTGTTGCTCCAGCTCCAATATTCTCTGCTGATTTACTTATTCGATATCTATTTGTGCCATCAACTTGTTCAAGAGGATACTCCGTTAATTGTTTATATGTTGTTCCATCTTCACTTACTTTTATTTTACTAGCATCAATCTGATTATCTGTTCCAGTATATATATATATTTGGTAAGTGGCTGGTAAATCACTTGCTGTATTTTTTATAGTATAACTTACAGGGCTTGATGCTAATCCTACATCTGTACCTACTGGTTCTGACAAATCAAGAGCGCTTACTCCAGAAATAGTCATTTTAAGAGTACCTGCTGTAATAACTTGGTTATCTGCATTTTTACCTACGTTAAAAAATATTGCGTAACTCACACCAATTACAGTCGTAGCAACTAGCACAACCGCTATTGCAATTATTGTCGTTTGCTTTTTGATAATATCCTTTACTTTCATTGTATATCACCGTATCTTAATATTACCATAAAAAAGCTATAAAATACAAGTCTATTTTAATAGTTTATTTAAAAATTATTGTTTTCTTCAAAAATATAATGATGTTCTAATTCATTATTGTTATCAAATTTAATATTATACTTTTTATAAGTCTTATTAATTTCATCATTTATAAGTAGACATTTCCATTCTTTTGCTTGTTTTTTACAATAAAAATCATCTAATATATATGATTCATTATTTATTATTACATAGGTGTTTTTTAATTCAGTGTTAATAGGAGTAATCAAAAATACTTTATAATTCTTATTAAAATGATATGGATTTCTAGCAACAATTACATCTTCATTAGCAATTCTACTAGTTGTAAATTCCATTTTATACTCATCTAGTGTTGTAATATTTGATGCACTTATTCCAATATTAAATGAACTCCATGTCATAAGAGATATCCCTATAAAAGAGAAGGCGATAATTATTTCAATTGTTTTTTCAAGTATAAAACGGTTGATTAACTTTTCCATCTCATTTTGCATCAAACCACCCCTAAAATATGGTGGTTATATTATCATATTTACACTAATTTGTCAAATTTATTTTTTCATTGTTGTTTTCTTTAAATGACGTCCATATATTTCATATAATGAATAAATCAAACCAAATAAAAGCACAAATGCTATTAACATGGACCATGTCATTTTTATAGGTAAAATCATTACAATTATTGAAACAAAAGAAATTATAAAACTATTTATTAATGAAATCCATAATATTGCTCTTTTCATATTGATTTTTTTAAAATCTAATTTAAATTTTGCAATTAAATAATCAATCTCACCTATACTTTTTATTTTCTTTTGTTTTCCATTCTTTTTGCCTTTATTTTCAATTAGTTTTAGTTTTCGCATATTTATCAAAAAGTAGTCAACTAAAAAAACTACTAACATTATTATAAGGAACATATATAAGATATACTCTTTTTTCATTTTCTTCTCCTTTAAAAAAGATGGCACTAAAGTTCAACCATCTTTTACTATTGTGCTTAAATATATTCTACTAAATTTCTGATACATATTCAAGCAATTTGATAAACATTCTGACAAAGGTACTATTTAAACCTTTACGACGTAATTTCCTTATTTCAATTCTTTTTTGATTTATTTCTAAGTTACTAAACATAATGGCTGCGATATTTTCTTTTAAATTAGTCTTAATTTTAGCATCACTAATTATAGAGTTAATATCTTCATTAATTAATCTTATTGCATCTATTTCAATATCTTTACCTTTGCAATTAATAGTTAATTGACTAGTAGTTGGAACATCTTTTGCAATAACGATAAAATCATTATCTTCAGTATATGCTTCTACCTTAATTTGAGTACCATTAATATACCCTAATATATCTTCGGCTTCTCTGGTATTACGAAAACGTATTTTGTAATCACGTTTTGGTGGTATAATTCCTGCTTTACCTTCAATAGGTCTAATAATTAGTGTATAGTTATTGGCAAGGTAATTATAATCTATCGCTGTAACAATATAATAACCCTCTTCATTTAATCTGGAAACGCCGTCATCTTCATATAATTTATATATATTGCTCCTACCTGGAAATACATGAATTTCTAGGCCAGTTGGAGGATTAGTATCATTGATATTCTCTGGCAATATGGCAAGAGGAATTATAGAACCACTTTTAGCAAAAACTGGATAATCTTCATCTTTATAAAAAGCTACATACCTTTTATTACCTGGAAATTTTTTACCCGTCTTAAAATCATACCATGTTCCCTTTGGTAAGAATAATTGCTCCACACACCTATTCATTACACTATCTTGTTTTTTGGTAATTGGTTTAACTAACAATTCACTTCCAAAATAGTATTCATTTTTATAGGCTGGTTCATCTACCACTTCTGGATAACTATAATATAATGGTTGAATTAATGGTAAACCTGTTTTATGATATTTAAAGTTTTCTGTGTAGAGATAAGGAATTAGTTTATGTCTTAACTCACAATATTCTTTTGCAATAGTATATGTCTTTATGTCCCAATTCCATGGTTCTCTTTTATAATAGTGCCCTCTTTCACACGCTAGACGAAATATAGGACTAAATGTTCCTAGTTCTACATATCTAATATATAACTCGGAATCTTCCATGCCACCTTTAAAGCCACCTATATCATGACTCCACCATGACAAACCTATATTACTACCACTGGAATTAAAAGATGGTAAATAATCTAAGGTTTGGAAACTAACTTCAGTCTTTCCTGAGTAAAGAATGCCATTTAAATGGGAAGATACCCCTCCATTTCGAGATAAAAGCATTGGACGATATCGATTATCTTTATTATAATTCATAAAATGATAATGATTCATTGCCTTTAATGAATCTAGGTCTTTAGCATAATCAAACCAGTAAAAATCAATTCCTAAACTATCTAATGGCTTTATTAAATGATTAAAATATATTGCAATAAAAGTTTTATCAAAAGCATTAAATGGAATGTTTTTCGTATTGATTATTCCCAGTTCAGTAGCAATAAGTCTGAAATTTTCTTCATGATCTTTTATCCCTTCTGATGGGTCAATATTAAGACCAATATGAATACCTCTTTCGTGCATATAATTAGTAAATTCATAAGGATCGGGAAATAATTCTTTGGAAAAAGTAAATCCAGTTTTAAATTTTGTTAAATCACGCTTATCTTTTAGATGCCAAAATTCATTTAATAATAGTATTGATAAAGGAATGTTATGACTGTTAAAGGCTTTAATCAACTTTTTGGTATCTTCAAAAGAATATATTACATCTCTATTCCACCATATACCTAAAGCATATCTTGGAAGTAAGGGTGGCATTCCTGTTAAAGTGAAATAATCTTTTAGACATAAGCCAAAATCCCTACGATATATAAATAAGTAAGTATCTATTCTTTTTTCTGTTGGTTTAACTAAAAAGCCATCTTCCATAAATACTAAATGCTTAGAATCATCAATAGATGTAAATCCATCTGTAGAATATAAGCCTTTTTCAAGTGGTGATTTTATATTATTGTCGAGAGAAACCTTAGAACCACCAAAATTACGTGCCTCAGGATGGTCAAAATACCATATTTTATCACTATTCATAAGTCCAACTTTTAAAAATTGGTCCGGCGCATATTTAGGCCCATAAAAAGGTTTATCTTTAATATATTGTAAAACAAAATACTTCGTTTGGATGACAAGTGTTTTATCATTTTCTTCTACTTGAAAAGAAGGTACGGGAAAATTACGGAATCTGGCTAATTCCGTTGGGTGGTCAAAAAAGATACCTTTCTCGCTATATTCAAAGCGAATTAATCGTTCAGTTAAAATGGTTATACGATATTTACTTCCTTTAAATATAGCTTTAGGGTTACTTATGGCATCTTGATAGTTTACTTTAAAATGCGCATCTAAATTAGCCACACTTACCTACTCCCTTTTATCTTACTATATCATATCATATTTTAAAAAAACAAACAATACTCCTTTTATGGTAATAAATGTTTTCTTTACCAATAGCGGTCTAATAATTCAATATTTAGATCAAATTGTTTTTTTAATAAGCCACATTTTACTGGTTTATTGGCATAACCATTTGTGCTTATGTCACAAGTGTTTTTTTCAGTATAGAAAAAGTCAATTAAAATAAATCCTAGTAATAAAATTACAATTCCAATTATAATATCTTTCATTCTTATCTTTCCTTTTATATGTTTATTTGAAAAAAATGGAAGTTAATTTTCCATTTACTTTTTAAATAGTATCTTGGCGGTTTTCAACATTTGATATGCATATCCATATTCATTATCATACCATGCTACTACTTTTACTAATTTATTGGTAACAGTGGTTGATAAGCCATCAACTAATGAGCCTATTTTTCTTCCAATAATGTCACTTGATACTATTGGGTCATATGTTATTCGAATTGTATCATTTTGGTTATTAGAAAAAATACTGTTGATTTCATCGATGGTTGTTGGTCTTTTTGGTATAAATGTTAGTTCAACTAAAGATCCATCTTCGACAGGTACTCTATATGCTACTCCATCTAATTTTCCTTCAAGACTAGGTATTACTTTACCAATGCCTGATGCTGCTCCGGTTGATGTTGGAATAATATTAGCCGCACACGCTCTTCCTCTTCGAGCTTTAATACCCTTTTTATGAGATATATCTAACGTTGATTGGTCGTTCGTGTAAGCATGAATAGTCGTCATCATTCCAGATTCAATACCAATATTTTTTTCTAAAAGGGCTGCAACAGGAGCTAGACAATTTGTAGTACAACTTGCAGCAGAAATAACCTCTTCATTACCATCTAAAATATTTTCATTTACGCCAAATACGATAGTCTTAACATTGTCTGACTTAGATGGTGCTGATATTAAAACTTTTTTGGCTCCTGCTTTGATATGCTTATAAGCATCTTCATATTTAGTGTATTTCCCTGAACACTCTAAAACTAAATCAACATTTAAGTCTCCCCAAGGTAAGTTTTCTGGATTCATTTCGTTAAATACACGAACTTTTTTTACATTGTTAACAATTATATCATTATCAATAAAACGTATGAGATCTTCATGAAAAGTGCGATGAACAGTATCATATTTTAAAAGATATGAAAGTTCTTCGGCATTGCTAATGTCGTTAACAGCCACTATATCAAAATCTGTTCCTGTAATCATTTGACGGAATGCGAGTCTTCCTATTCTGCCAAATCCATTAATTGCTACTCTAATCATTACTTTTTCCTCCTATAAATTCTCTTAATATACTATCGCTATTTACATATTCACTACTAATTGAATAAAAACCCCTTAAAAATTTTAATATCCTTCTTGCTTCTTCATAAGCAGTTGATTCATTATTGATTGATAAAAGCAATGGCTCTATATATACTTTTAAAACGCCTAGTTCATATGGAAGAGATGTGTTTATAATATAATCCGCTTGATGAGTGTAAGGAAAAATATATTTTTCTTCACCTTTTCTAACACTTTGCCAGTTATTTATCGTATTTGTAACGCTATGGCCTCTTGTTCTATTATCTCTAACTATTCTTCTTATTAAGCGTAAATCAAGGGTGGAGATATAGTTATGGCGATCGATATTTAATGGTATAAACGGACTTAAATAAATTTTATATTTATATTCACTAGGAATAAATGCTGTTAAGTCATCATTTAGGCAATGTAGTCCCTCAATAAGAATGATGCCATTTTCATTTAATTTTATACGATTATTATGATATTCTTTTTTCCCAGTAACAAAGTTAAAAGTCGGAACATCTATTTCTTCTCCTTTTAATAGTGCCGTAAGTTGATTATTAAGTAAGGCTATATCTATTGCTTGTAAACACTCAAAATCATAATTGCTATTTTCATCTTTAGGATTATCCTCTCTTTCAACAAAATAATCATCTGTAGAAATACATACAGGATCATATCCTTTACTTCGTAAATATGCCCCTAAAACTCTTGTTGTGGTAGTCTTTCCACTACTTGATGGACCTGCAATCATTATAAATCTTTTATTACTATCTTTTAATATTTCATCACATGCTCTTTTTATTTGATCTGTAAATTGTAATTCACATGATTCAATAAAACCTTTTATCTTATTCTCACTAACTAATTTGTTTAAATCAGATACATATGGCGTTCTTAGTCTTTTTAACCACATTTGGCCGTCGTAAAAAGCTTTGATTATATTATCATGGTGAACATATTCTGGCAATTTTCCACCAGTTAAATTACTTGGGTATAAGATAATAATTCTATTGTTGCCTAAGTAACGCAAATCAAATTGTTTTATGTATCTGGTACTATATGGCATGGGAACATAATAATAATTTAAATAATCTTCTAATTTATATATTGTGACAATATTATCATAAATTTGAACATTTTCTGCTTTTTCTGGAGAAAGTGAATCATTGTATAATTTTATTGCATCTTTTTTAGAAATGTTATATTTTTTAAAAGGCAAGTCTTTATCAATGATATTCGCCATCTCTTTTTTTATTAGGGATAAATCATCAATAGTTAATACTCTACTATATTTAATCTCGCCTAGCATTCCGCCTGGAACACTATGAAGAAAGTTTACATCAGCACTTTTTAATACATTTTTTAAAGCTACTTCAAAAATAAATTTGACCGCTGCCTTATACATTTTAGTTCCCTCTGTTGAATTAACATCAAAAAATTCAATAGTTTCGTCTTGATATGCTGAATCACTTAATGAAAAAATCTCATTGTTTTTTTTGATTCCTAATGCTCTATCTTTAAATATTGAAGATTTACTAATTTCTAAATAATCGGTTCCACTTGCAACTTCTAATGTTTTATCAGTATCATATGTTATTTTTATGTATTCCATGTCAAATTCCCCATATTCTATCTTATATAATATTATCATATTTTTTGGGCTTTGTCACAATTTTTTTGCTTTTTTGCAAATTATTTTGAATAAAAAAAAAATTCTCTAACTATATATTATATAGGTGAAATTTTATGAATATTGTTCCTACTATTATTGAAAAAAGCAGTAACAAAGAATATGCTTATGATTTATACTCAAGGCTTCTAAAAGATAGAATTATTTTTCTTAGTGGAGAAATAAATGATAGTATTGCTAGTATCGTCGTTAGCGAATTATTATACTTAGATTCTATAAATCATGAAGATATTTTTCTATATATCAATAGTCCCGGTGGTTCTGTTACTTCAGGATTAGCTATTTATGATACAATGAATTATATTAAAAGTGATGTAAGAACTATTGTTGTTGGAATGGCTGCATCCATGGGTGCTTTTTTACTATCTAGTGGAACCAAAGGAAAACGTTGCGCCCTTCCTAATGCTGAGGTGATGATTCATCAAGTTCTTGGCGGCGCTCAAGGTCAAGCTACGGATATTAAAATTCATGCAGAACATATTTTAAAAACTAAAAAAAAGCTAAATGAAATTTTAGCTAATAACACTAATAAACCCATAAATCGTATTATTAAGGATTGTGAACGTGACAATTTTATGAGCGCAACTGAGGCAGTAGATTATGGATTAATTGACATTATTTTATAATTTTATTTTTATTTATTCACTTGCATTTATTGTAAACGTTTTTATTAGTTTGATTGGTTAGTTTAATTAGTGTTTTTCTCTTTATGTTTTTTAACTAAATCTCTTATTTTAATAAAATGATGGTTTACGCCACTTTTTCCGATTTTATAATCAGTTTCCATAGTAATAATATCTGCTAGTTCTTTTAAAGATACTTCTGGGTATTTTTCGCGATAATCTAAAACAATCTTTGTCGTATCATCTAAAAGACTATATAAGTCATTTTCTTTTAGATAATTAATTTCTTCCAATTGTTTTAGACCTGTGTTGATTGTTTTCTCTTGATTGGCAATTTCGCAATTATTAAGGCGATTAACCATATTTTTATGATCTCTATATATTCTTATATCTTCAAAATAAAAGTATGAATTAGTGGCTTTAAACATGCGAATTAATTCGCTTATCGTTTCAGCATTCTTTATATATATCATGTACTTGGAATTTCTTTTGATATGTTTAGCATTTATACCAATATCTTGAAATATTTTTGTAATATATATCGCTTCTCTATTCATATCTGTTACGATTTCTAAGTGGTAACCACTTGATGCAGGGTCATTTACTGTTCCAGTCGCTAAAAAAACGCCTTCCAGATATGCTATTTTTTCTTCGCGATTAGTTAAAAAGAATTCGTTCGGAAGAATCTTTTTTTTATTTTCCATAATATTTAAAAACTTTAGAATATAATCTACTTTATCGTTAATCTCTAATATATATATTTGCTTTACTCGGAATCTTTTTTGATTGCGGATAATTATCTTAGGCTGAATATTAAATATTTCTTTAATATGCTTATAAATTCTTCTAGTTACACTGGCATTTTCTAACGTTATTGAAATATTATCTTTTATAACTGCCGCAAACCGTAAAAAGCCCGATAATTCGCAAATTCTTTCTGATTTGTTTATATCATTCTTTGCAATCTCTTCTTTTACTCTTGTTGTATATGTCATTATTCTTTCTCCATCAAAATTGAAAATACTAAATATGCAGTTTTTAAGGTATCGTGTCTTAAGTATCCGTCTTCGATTGTATATATTTTATCTTGAATTACTCTAACATTCATTTTTTCTAAGACATCACTATCTAATTGGACAGGATCTTTTTGTTCTTCAGTAGCGTATTTTTCTGCTAATTTGGCTGGTATAGCAACATTGTTTGCTAAAACAATGTTAATTGTATTTTTTCCTAAATATTGCTCTAACACTTTAATATGATCGCTTACTTTATAGTCGTCTGTTTCTCCTGGCTGTGTTACTAAATTACAAATATAGAGTTTTGGAGCCTTACTTCTCTTTATGGATTTTACAACATCATTTATGATAATATTTGGTAATATACTTGTTAACAAACTTCCTGATGAGAAAATAATGAGGTCAGCTTCATTAATTGCCTCAAGAACATCAGGATTGGCTTTTACCTCTTTATCATATGTTATTCTTTTTATTTTTTTCTTGGTTTTAGTTATACTTGTTTCACCATAAACTTTTTTATTGTCTTCGGTAATTCCCACTAATTCTGCATTGTCTTCGGTAATTGGAAGTATTTGTCCTTCAATGTCTAATAATTCTGCTAAAACGGGTATTGCTTTTGCGAATGTTCCTTTTTGCTCTAATAATGCTGTTAACAATAAATTTTTAATTGAATGATTTCCTAAACTCTTTGAATGCTTAAATCTATAATTCATCAAATTGGCAATGTCAGGATTGGTATTACTCATTGCTAATAAAACCTTAGAAATATCGCCTACTGCTGGTATATTAAAATCTTTGCGTAATCTAAGAGTTGATCCCCCATTGTCAGATACAGATACTACGGCTGTTATGTCTATTGGAAATAATTTTAATCCTTTTAACATTTGTGAAAGGCCTGAACCTCCACCAAAAATAACTATTTTTTTCATATTTCATCACTAATATAACTCTATCACATATTTGGAAAAAATAACACAGATTTTAAGTTTGTTTTACTATTTCCTACTATTTTTTACGATTATTTGCTATAATTCTTAAATCATTTTCTATTTCATACCATTTAATCTGAATTTGTTTTTCTTTATCAATTCTAGATGAATTATTTCTTAAGTTTCTATCATAGCATTTTAAACTTAATGTGCTAATGTTTATTCTATTATGATTTGATGGTTCTTTTTCCATTAAGTATTTTAATAATTCGCTTTTTGTAGCCCATAGAAAGTATTTTGGAGTACCATAAATTATAGCATCACAGTCATAGTTTTGCTTTTCTGTACCCATAAATAGAAAACGAATTAGTAAATTTACTTTTATGTAATAATCATTTATAGCGTCTTTTACCTTTCCAATTTCCTGTTGATTATTATTTATGTAAGTTATGGCATCTACCCTTACATTATTTAGATATCCTTCCATGAACTTTTTTATATATGTTATTATTTTGTTTTCTAACCCAATTTTAGTAAGAAATCTATATAGACTTTCATCTTGTTCTTGATGAATAGAACAATTATGTCCAGTTTTAATACTTATTCCTTTCACTTCACCATTTATTTTTAATTTTATATCTGCTTTTTCATTTCTTTTACTCTTCCAACAATCAATTTTGCTATTTTCAGTTGCGTCTTTAAATAATGAGTATATTAATTTTTGATATTGCAATGGTAAGTCTTTTACCTCTTTATGGTCTATATAATGTGCAAAATCTATTTCATTTTTAAATACCAAATTGCATAGAATCACCTCAAGTCGTTTATAATAACACATTTTAAGGTCATAATTTGTCGAATTTTGTAATTGGAATAATTTTTATCATAAAAAAATCCTGCAATACTGCAAGATATAATTTTAAAGCAAAAAAAAAAGTTAGCAACTTCCTATTT
>CAYMVR010000023.1:0-6325 GCA_964393945.1 uncultured Muribaculaceae bacterium
AAAATCAGATACTAAAGTCTGGTTTTTTATTTGGTATTTTGTTATAATAAATAATAGGGTAGAGTGATATTAAATGGAAAGAATATTAAAGGCAGATGAACTAGAAAAATTAGATGCATATTTTAGGGCAAGTAATTATCTCGCGGCCTCAGAACTTTATTTGAAAGATAATCCTTTATTAAAAGAGCCTCTTAAATTGGAGCATATTAAAACAAAATTAGTAGGACATTGGGGAACAACACCTGGACAAAATTTTTGCTATGTGCATTTAAATAGAATTATTAAAAAATATGATTTAGATATGATTTATATAAGTGGGCCAGGACACGGAGGTGGCTCAGCACTATCGAATGTTTATTTGGAAGGCACATATAGTAAAATATATCCTGATGTATCTTATGATGAAGATGGCCTTAAAAAACTATTTAAACGTTTTAGTTTTCCGGGAGGAACATCTAGTCACGTGGCTCCAGAAGTGCCTGGTTCTATTCATGAAGGTGGGGAACTTGGTTATAGCCTTGCTCATGCTTATGGAGCTGTTTTAGATAATCCAAACTTATGGGCAGCATGTGTTATAGGAGACGGAGAAGCAGAAACAGGACCACTTGCTACAAGTTGGCAACTTAATAAATTTATAAATCCTATTAGTGATGGCGTTGTTTTACCTATATTACATTTGAATGGTTATAAGATTGCTAATCCGACAATCTTGGCGAGAATAAGCAATGAAGAATTAATTAGTTATTTTAAAGGAATGGGGTATAGACCTCATATTGTAGAATATAAAAATGATGCTCAAGTTCATGAAGATATGGCTAGAGAATTAGATGATGCGGTTGAAGAAATTTTAAATATCAAGAAGAAAGCAAAAGAAACAAATGATACGTCTCGTCCAATTTGGCCTATGATAATTTTTAAATCGCCAAAGGGATGGACAGGTCCAAAGTATGTGGGTAATAAAGTTATTGAAGGCAACTTTTTAGCACATCAGGTTCCAGTTTTAGTAGATAAAGAAAATGAAATGAATTTGGAAATTTTAGAAGAATGGTTAAGAAGTTATCGCCCTCATGAATTATTTGATAAAGAGGGAACTTTAAAAAGAGGACTTCAAGACTTAATACCGGAAAATCCTATGGGAGCGAATCCTCATACTAATGGGGGATTATTACTTAAAGAACTAGATATTCCGGATTTTAAAGATTATATGTTTGATGATATAATTCCCGGGATAACTAAAAAAAGTGATATGATGGAACTTGGAAATTTTATTAGAGATATAGTTAAAAATAATCCTCATAATTTTAAAATATTTGGTCCAGATGAAGCGCTATCTAATCGCTTAAATCATGTTTTTGAGGTCACTAATAGAAAATGGAATGGTGATACTTTACCTAATGATGAATATTTAAATTCAGATGGGTCTGTTTTTGATTCTATTTTATCGGAACATGCGAATGAAGGAATGCTTGAAGGATATCTTTTAACTGGTAGACATGGATTCATTCATACTTATGAATCTTTTAGTAGAATAATTGATTCTATGGTTAGTCAACATGCTAAATGGCTTAAAATATCTAAAGAACTTCCATGGCGTAAAGATATTGCTAGTTTAAATATTATGCTTACAAGTCATGTTTGGCAACAAGATCATAATGGATATACGCATCAAGATCCTGGCTTCTTAAATCATGTAGTTACTAAAAAAGCAGATACAGTACGTATTTATTTACCAATTGATGCGAATACTCTTATTTCAACTTTTGACCATATTATTAAAACTAAGAACTATATAAATGTAGTAGTTGCAAGTAAACATCCATCTTTACAATGGTTTAATAAAGAAGATGCGATAAAGCATTGTACGAAGGGAATTGGTGTTTTACCATTTGCTAGTAATGATGAGGGTAGTCCTGATATTATACTTGCTAGTGCTGGTGATACGCCAAATTTAGAAGTTATCGCAGCTTCGAAAATACTTAGAGAATTGATTCCTAATTTAAAAGTTAGAGTAATAAATGTCATTGATTTAATGCGACTTGTTAGTCATGATGATCATCCTCATGGACTTACAGATCAGGAATATGATAAATTGTTTACAATAGATAAACCAATTATTTTTGCTTTTCATGGCTATCCTAATTTAATTCATGAGCTTACTTATAAAAGATTAAATAATAATATGCATGTTAGAGGATATGTTGAAGAAGGAGCAATCACAACACCATTTGATATGCGAGTGCTTAATAAAATTGATCGATATCATTTAGTTAGCTTGGCTTTAAAATATCTTAATCTAGATATAAATACTAAAGAAGAAGTTAATATGTATGTTAATAGAATGCTTGATAAGCATTATGCCTATATAAGAGAATATGGTGTTGATATGCCAGAAATTACAGAATTTCAATTTTAAAGGAAGGTGTAAGAAATGTATGATGTTATTATTGTAGGTGCTGGACTAGGTGGTCTTAGTGCAGGACTTAATTTAGCTGTTAACCATAAAAAGGTACTTATTTTAGAAAAAAATACTTTGCCAGGAGGAATGGCAACAACCATTAAAAAAGGAAGATTTGAATTTGATCCAAGTGTAACGGATTTTTATGGAGTAGGTACTCTAGAAAAACCAGGTATAATACGTAGAACTCTAAATGATTATGGAGTTTTAGTGGATAGTGAAGTAGTTCCTTTTGATTCTTTGGTTTTTTCTAATGGCAAAGAAGAATTTATAATGCATGGTGATATTGATGAATTTTTTGTGGAGTTAGAAAAAATTAAGAATGGATCTCTTGATTCTTTAAGAGAATTTTTAAGAGTCATTAAAGAGATACATGATGCTTTAGATGAATTACAAAATGATGATATAGATTTGGATAATTATCCTTATTTTACTAAATATTTAAATTATAATGTACTTGATGCTTTAGGAGATTTAAAAATGCCTAAAGAAACAATAAATAGATTAGGCTTTTTATGGGTTTATCTTGGCAGTCCTTTGGATAAACTTAGTTTTATAGATTTTGCAGATTTTATGTATAAATTGGTATTTAAAAAGTTGAATGTTTTAAAAAAGAAAAATTTGGATTTTATTTTACAAATGGTAAATCGTTATCAAGAATTAAATGGAAAAATATTTTATCGTTCTTTAGTAACGGAAGTTAATGACGTGGGTAGCGTTAAAATCGTTAAAACTAGTGATGGCAAAGAATATAAAACTAGGAATGTAATATTTGATGTAGCTAAACGTTATGTTTATCAAAATTTAATAACTGAGCCACCTAAAGAGGTGAATCGTTTAGAAAATGCGAGAAGTATATCACCAATGGGATTTGTGGTTTGTTTAGGTCTTAATAAAGATTATAAAACTTTAGGATTTAAACATTATCATTACTATCACTTTGATAGCATGGATAGTGTGAAAAATGCTCGCAGTATGATGAATTTATTTCATGCAACATGGGATGCTACAATTCCTAATGTTGTAAATGAATTTGCTAGTCCAAAAAATACTTCTATTTTGATTTTAAAAACTACTTATTTTGGTGATGCTTTTACAAAAACTAGTGCTAATAAGCAGGAAGTAGAAGAAAAAGTGGCGGAAGATTTGATAAATCAATTTGAAAAAACAACAGGAATTGATATTCAAGAATATATTGAAGAAATAGAAATTATTAGCCCTTATGAACTTTATAGTTATACAAATAGTCCAAATGGTAGTATAATGGGTATGGCACGTAAGAGTTATGATAATGCTATTCATCGCATTATATCTTATGAAGATGAAGAAATTCCAAATTATTATTTTGTTGGTGGAAATGCTATTTTTGGTGGTGGAGTACATAATGCAATTTATAGTGGAAAAGTTATAACTGATAAGTTACTTGAAAATATGGAGGAAAATAATGGAGAATAAAATAGAAGAAATGAGAGAAACAAGAAAGAGTATTATAGCTGAAAACTCTTCAAAGGAAATTGCAAGAACTAAGATGGATGATTATAGTCATCAAGATAAAGAAATTTTAGAAGTTGTTGTAAAAGATATAACCCAGGAAGCACCAGATGTTAAATCTTTTGTATTTGCTCCAGATAAGGAACGCGGAACTTTGAGTTTTCCTTCTTTTAGGGCAGGAAGTTATGTTAGTTTAAAAGTTATGGTTGACGGTACACCTACATCTAGAGCATATTCCATTTCATCATCACCTAAAGATGCTTCAAATGGCATAATTAGAATAACAATTAAAAGAGTAGAAAATGGTTTAGTTAGTAATTATATGCTAGATCAAATAAACGTTGGTGATAAATTAGAAATATCTAAACCAATGGGTTCTTTTGGATATAATGCGATTACGGATGAAAAAAATGTAATTGGTATTGCTGGTGGAAGTGGTATTACACCATTTATGTCTATTGCTAAAGCTATAGTAGATGGGGAATATGATTGTGATTTAACTGTTTTTTATAGTGTTAAAACATATGAAGAAATTATCTTTAAAAAAGAAATAGAAGAAATAAATAAACATGCTAAAAATGTTAAATTTATTATTACTTTGACTAGAGAAGAAAAAGAAGGCTATTTACAAGGCCACTTATCTAAAGAAATGATAGAACCATATATTAAAGAATTTAACACAGTTTTGATGTGTGGGCCTAAGGCAATATATAAGGCCATGAATGATATTTTATTTGAGTTTGATATTCCACGTAAAAATGTGCGTTATGAGAATTTCTTTAGTGATTTTGAACCTAATGAAATAAAAGATTTTAATTTAAGAGTGATCAGTAAGGGAGAAGTTAAAGTTGTTCCTTGCCACAGCAATGAAACGCTTTTAGTTTCAATGGAGAAAGCTGGAATTAATGCACCATCTCTTTGTAGAGTTGGAGAATGTGGATTCTGCACAAGTGTACTTATAGAGGGTAAAATTAAGATGGTTGGAGCCCAACAACCTAAGGCACTTCAAGAAAACGATTATATTCATCCTTGTGTTACTTACCCTGAGTCTGATATTGTTCTAAAAATAGATATTTAGGTATAAAAATATTCACCATTCATATATTGTAATGGTGATTTTTTAATGTTTATTGCTCATAGAGGAGTTGTAAAAAAAGGATTATTAGAAAATACAATTCCGGCTTTTTTGGCGGCAATTAATAGTGATAGATATGAAGGTTTTGAACTTGATGTTTATACAAGTAAAGATAAAGAGTTTGTTGTTCATCATGATATTTTATTGGATGGTAAGTTTATTTGGAAGTATAATTATAAAGAATTAAAGAAAAAAGGAATTGTTAAATTAGAAGATGTATTAAAACTTAAAACTGATAAAATTATTTTAATTGAGATTAAAGATATAAATATGGATATTATAAAATTTAGTAAGTTACTTAAGAAATATCAAAATAAGAACATTTATGTAATGTCTTTTTTTAAAAGTGTAATTGCTAAATTTCAGGATAGAACTTTTAAAGTAGGTGTTTTAAATTATATTTTGAATAGTTCTAATGATTACCCTTATGATTTTATTGGTGTTATGAATATGGTTGCAACTCCAACTCTTATTAGTTCTTTAAAAGAAATAGGTTTAGAAGTATTTATTTATGCTTTAAATAAAAAAGATAATATGAATAATAAAAGTATTTATTATATAGTTGATGATAATTTTTTTGATAGTTAAAGTTTTATATGTTATAATAGATTATCGAAATGAGTGATAGCGTATGAAAATATTTACAGATAGAGGAGTTTACGTTCAAAAAAATGATCTTCAAGTTTTATTTGACCTTGGTAATTATGTTCCAAAATCAATTATAGATAAATTTTGGAATTGTGAGGCAGTAGTAATTACTGATGAGAACAGATATGATTTTGTCTTTTTTGATAAGGAAGATGAGGTTCAATTTTTTAGAAGTATCGTTTGTTTTTTAGATTTTGATGATGTAAAGAATTTATCTATTCAAGAGTTAATAGAGATGGGGCAATCTTTAGCAGAAAAAAGAAATAATATTGCAGTCACTTTTAATGCGATGAATGAAGTTGATAGAAGAAATAATATGGGACTGTTATTAGATTGCGAAGCTCTTGATTTTCAAATGCATTCATTATGGGATTTTATTTTATATAAAAAAGGTATAATTAAAATGGACTTTCCACCTGAGGCGGATTGTCCTCCCAAATTTGCACCTAAAAAGATATTTAGACAACTAGTAAGAACTTTATTTGGAAATATAAAAAAGTAGAGAAATCTGTAATAATAAAATAAAGTCACATAAGTGGCTTTTTGTGTTAAATTGTGTAAAGTGTATTAAAATACAGATTTTATACTTTTAGCAG
>CAYMVR010000023.1:6425-12216 GCA_964393945.1 uncultured Muribaculaceae bacterium
GCACCCAGATGGGTGCAACCCGGCAAGCATTATACTCTTGCTAATTTAATAATATATTAAAATTATCGAAAAGTAAAGAAAAATTATCTAAATTCTTCGGGTATTAATTTAGTGTATAAATTATTTATAAAATCGTTATTGAAGTTTTTGGAATATCTCATGTGAGTTGTTTCATATTTGGCTGTATATTCACTTTTGGGGATAAGCATAAAGTTTCTTAAATCTTTATCGTAGTAATTAATGATTGGTTCAGTAGTAACTTGGTCTATTTTAGTGGTATTATTTTCTTTTTTTATTGTAACTTGAGATAATAATCCCATTTGATAAGCATTATTAAATTCTTCAGTTGTTCTTGGAATATCATCATCTGCTGAAACAAAGTTTCCCATGCCATAAAAAACTAGAGTATTATTAATCCATTCCATTGGTTGGATGTTATGAGCATGAGATCCTACAACTATATCAACATTTAGTTCACTAAAAAAGTTGGCTAGTTCTTTTTGAGTATTATCTACTTCATAGGTAAATTCTTTTCCCCAATGAATTAATATGATTGTAATATCAACTTCTTTTTTTAGTTTTTCAATATCTTTCTTTAAATTATTATAATCATTTTCTGTAACATTACTTTTAGTTGGTGATTTATAATAACTTATTAAATATAATTCGTCATTATTTGGTTTTACATTTGTGCTCATGGTATAAGATAAGAAACCTACTCGGATACCATTTTTTTCAATTATTGTTTGTTTATTTCGATCCTCTTCGTTTAAATATGAACCGATTGTTGTAATACTCGAATCTTTAAAATGATTAATTGTAGATATTACACCATCTTTACCTCGATCAAAAGCATGATTGTTAGCAGTTGATAAAACTTCAAAACTCTCATTTTTAATGATGTCTGCTACCCACTTGGGGGCACAAAAATTATAGCCAGAGCCACTTGATATAAGTGAGGCATCTCCAATTACAACTTCTAGATTTCCTACCGTGATATCATCATTATCAAAATATTTTCGTACTTTACTAAAATATAAGTCTTTTTCTTCACCATTTTTAATAGCGTTATAATATGGATCTTCAAATAGTAAATCACCAACGAATGTTAGTTTTACCGATTGTGATTCTGATTGTTCATCAAAAGTAGAAGTTGGAGTTGTTCCTTTTTCTTCAGGCTTTTCTTTTTTTAATAAAAAATAAGTTGTTGTACTAAGAAGAATGATAATTATTAAAATAAACATTTTAACACCTTTTTTAAGTTTCATATCATCACCACTTTAATTTTATCATAAAAGTGAAATAATTTTAATTCTTTTTATGAACCAAATACATGATGAGTGGCAAAATAATTAATATAAATATAGTGGAAACATAAGGAATATAATGATAGATCCTAAGTTCATTTACATAATTTTGGGCAAAGACTTTACTAATTATAATGATAGTAATAATTAAAATAGGAATCATTATTTTTTTATTATGTTTAGAAGGTATCAATTCTTTTAGGGCATATATAGAAGTCATAATAAGCATGAATATGTTAAATATCCAAGGAATAGCTAAGATGTTTTCAACTTTTTCAACAAAACTAAATAATTTTAATTGCTTTAAAACCATATATTCAGGGAATCTATATATATGAACTAATTGTTCTCCTAAGATACCATTTATATATATCATAGTTAGTATTATTATAAGAGCGGATATTAGATATGTTTTTATAAGATGTTTTGGCCTTTCAGGATAAAAAATTAGAAGAAGATTAGGAAATGTAGTGAGACTAGCAAAAGTAAAAGCGGTTTTTAAAAAGTTAGATGGGGTTGTAGTTAGAATTGGCATAAAGTTTGATATATCAAATAATCCTCCAACACCTAAAGCTGCGAAGAGCCCTAAGAAAATAGCAATTGGAATTAATGATTCGGCAACTCTACTAATTAATTCTAGACCTTTAAAAGCCCCATATGTTCCAAATATAATAATAGGTACAACAATAAATATTTCGGGGGTTTTAATAAGTAAGAAACTAGCCACAAATACTTTATAAATAACTAAAGCATATATGAGTAGAGTAAAAATTGCTATAATTAAAATTATTCTTAATATCCAACCTAGAACTTTATTTTTATTTAATAATTCTTTTAGATTTTGTTTTTGTTTAATCTCTAAAAAACGGGAATATAAATAAATGATACCAAAGCCGATAATAAGTCCTACAATAGCACCTAAATAGGAATCTTTACCGGAAATACTATAAAGAAGTGATATACCGTAGCCTAAAAATAGACTTTGGGTTAGAAAATATACTATAAATGATTTTGGTTTCATTTTTGCACCTCAAATATTAATCCTTTTTTATTTATTTTAACAACTAAATCATAAGTAAAACTATTAGCCATCCAAAGTTCATAGTTAGGTTTACGATATTTATTATAATAGAGTTTACCAATGTTAAGAGCATTAGAATGATTAACTCTTAAAAGCTCTAGAACATGGTCCATTTTATTTATTAAAATACCTGTAAATTCTTTTTGTAATTCTTCGTAAATTTCTTCTTTACGATAATTATCATTACATGTATCTTCATTTATTCGAACGTTAATATTTCCTTTAATATTAGTAGGGCCATTACTTGGTTCAATATTAATTTTAGAAGAGTAAACTGATGCTACAATAGTGCCATTTTTACATTCGCGTTTAAAGAATACTGTTTCAGCATCAAAGTTATTTAATAAATTTAAAATAGAGGATTCTTCGGTGTCAAATATATATTTTAATTTGAAATCATCAAATACACCTATGCCTACAAGTTCAATTTCTTTTTCATTATCTTTTTTTTCTTTAGTTGTTACAGCAGATAACATGGCATCTTCACCATCGGTTAGAATACTATTTAAAGTTTCAGTGTAAGGAACATAAAAAGCCGCACTAGCACTATTTTTATTGTTTTCTAAAAGATTAGTAATAAATGATGCTGCGACCGGATGTTCTTTACTGGTTGATTCTATAACATCCTTGGCACTAGCAGCACTAGCAATAGTAATATAAGTTTCGTTACGAATTTTGGATGTCCTTATAACGTATTCGCCAACTTCTTTTAAATGATTTTTAGCGACTTCTTCACTTATAACAATAACATCTAAGTGTTCAAAATAGGGGACTTTATCAATTAGAGTACCATTGTGACTAAAGGCTTCAACAATAGTCTTAGCTTTACTACTTACATTATAAGAAGAGGAGGAAGCGGATGTTTCACCTTCTTTTTTAGTACTTAATATTTCAAATGTTACTTCAAATTCTTCATTTTCATAATCAATTCCAATTCCAGAAATAATAGCAAGGTCACTTAATTCATTGTAATCAAAACAACCTGTTAAAAGAAAAGGAATTATTAAAAACAATAATAGTTTTTTCATGCGTTTTCTCCTTGTCTAGTAAAATTTTTATTTGTAAGTAGACTACTACGTTTAGTATTCTTTTTTGCTCGAGATTTTAGTAATGTTTTAAACATATAGGTTTTATCAAAAGGAACAATTGGATAAAAATATGGTTTACCAAAAGAATAAGTATCGTTAATACGAATTAAAAAGTAAAATAGTCCAAAAACAATACCCATTATTCCGTAGAAAGATGCGAGTATTAGGAAGATAAATCGTAAATGTCTTAAAGCACTTACTAATTCAACTTCGGTAAATATTAGACTGGACATAAAAGTAAGAGCAATAACGATAATCATGATTTGACTGACAATTCCGGCAGAAACTGCTGCATCTCCTAAAACGAGAGCACCTAATATCGAGATAGCACTACCATAAGAGTTAGGAAATCTAAGGTCACTTTCGCGCAACATTTCACATATAAAGAGCATCATGAAGGCTTCAAATATGGCCGGGAAGGGGACGCCATCTCGTTGAACAGCAAAGGAGACTAATAAGTCTGTTGGAATAGTTTCTTGATTATAGTTGGTAAGAGCTATATATATGGCAGGAGCTATCATAGAAAGAAAAAAACAACTAAATCGAAGAATTTTGATAAAATTAACATTTTTATTTTTATGATATTCATCAACGCCAGGATTAATAAAATCGGCAAGAAAAGCTGGAAGGATTATGACAAATGGAGAAGTATCCATCATAATAGCGATTTTTCCTTCTAGCAGTGCTTTAGATACATTATCAGGTCTTTCAGTTAAGATATATGTTGGAAAATGCGTAATAAATTCATCTGTTAATTGTTGGCCTAAAGAACCAGAATCAATAATACCATCAATATCAATTTTAGCAATTTTCTTTTCAATTAATTTAACTTCTTCTATATCAGTAATATCATCAAAATAAAGAACACCAACTTTAGTACTGGTTTTTCTACCGACAACAAATTCATCAGTTTTTAAGGTGTGGGATTTTATTCTTCTTTTAATAAGTCCCATGTTTATTTGATAATTTTCAGTAAAAGCATCTTTAGGACCATTAGTGGCTGGTTCACTATTTGGCTCTGCAACACTACGATTAATATCGGCTTTGGTTTCAATAGCAAGTATAGTGTTATTACGAATAACAATAGTAAAACCATTTGTAATGTAAAACTCTATTTCATCAATGTTTTTAATTTCTTTGGTATTAGGGCCAGGTAAAATGCTATCTAAGTTTCTAATTTTTTTACTTTTAAGACTACTTAAATTACTTAAATTTTTTAATATGTAATCATTTACTTTATCACTAGAACTTACGGTTTCTAAATAAATTATATATACTGTATCAAGTAAGGAAAGTTTTATTTTTTTTACTGTTAAATCAGGATTTTTACTAAACTCATTTTGAATTCTTTTGACTATTTTGTTTTCCATGTAATATTTCACCTATAATTATTATTGGTAAATTTTAGGTAAATATGTATAAGTATAAGTTTGTTTAAAAAATGTTGACATTGATTATATTTTATTGTAAACTTAAGTAGTAGCGCGATGGAGTTGTACTCAAGAGGCTGAAGAGGGATCCCTGCTAAGGATTTAGGTCGGCGAATGCTGGCGCGGAGGTTCAAATCCTCTCAACTCCGCCATTTGAAATAATCCCACTGGTATTAGTGGGTTTTTATTTTTTGAGGAATTTATGAGACGAAATGTTAGTTTAGAAAGTATTAGACAATATCCAAAATTGTTAGATCAATTAAATCGCAGTAATCTTAATTCTAAAAGTGAATTATATTTATTAGGTAAGGTAGTATATAAAATACTTGATGAAAATGTAAGAGAAGATAGCGAAATAATTGTTTTAGAAAGTGCTAAGTATCCACTAAGGGGCTTAGTTCCAATGATAGACTCTTTATATGAACAAAGTTCTTTTCTTGGTTATACAATGCCTTTAATACAAGAGCCAATACTTAAAAGTTTAATTGGCAAACTTTCTTTTCAAAGAAAGTTTTGGATATTAAAAAGAATTTCTAGTATATTTGGAAATTTATATAGTAATGGATTTTTATATCAAGATTTAGATATAAGTAATATAGTTGTTGGAAAAAGTGGTATTTTGTTTTTAGATAGAGAGGGCATGATATCTTTAAAAGATTTACAAGATGGTAGAATAAGTTTTGTAATTAATTCTTTTTTTGATATTCTTTTATCACTACTTTATGATGAAGACTTTTCCTTAAATCCTAAAGGAATTGATACTACTGGTATTTTAGGTATTAAGGACATGTTTTATGATATTCGCTTTTTTGAATTAAATAATATTCTTACAATGTTAGATTCTTTGGAAAAAAAGGGGAAAGAATTTTATAATGAAAGTAAAGG
>CAYMVR010000024.1:0-12201 GCA_964393945.1 uncultured Muribaculaceae bacterium
GACATAAGAACATAGAAATGTTAGTAAAAGGATAATTACTAACATTTTTATAATGTTTTTCTTTTTAAAATAGTGATTTTATAATATAATAGAATAAGAAAGGAAATGAGTTTATGAAACTTTATAATACTGAAACAAGAAAAATAGAAGAATTTATTCCATGGGAAGATAATAAAGTGAGAATGTATACATGTGGACCAACTGTTTATAGTTTTGCTCATATTGGTAATCTTCGTACATATATAATGGAAGATGTATTAGAAAAAACTTTAAGGCTTTTAGGATATGATGTTACAAGAGTAATGAATATCACTGATGTAGGACATTTAAGTAGTGATGCCGATACTGGTGAAGATAAAATGGTTAAAAGTGCTAAAAAAGAAAATAAAACTGTTTTAGATATTGCCAGATTCTATACAGAAGCTTTCTTTAAAGATACAGAAAAATTAAATATTAAAAAGCCAGATATTGTAAGTCCAGCGACTGAGAATATAGATGAATATATTAAAATAATAAGTAAATTATTGAGTGATGGCTATGCTTATAGTGCCGGTGGTAATATTTATTTTGATACATCTAAATTAGAAAACTATTATCGCCTAACTAATCATGTTGGTGAAGAACTTATATCTGGTGTAAGAGAAACTGTTGAAGAAGACGAAAACAAGAAGAACAAAACCGACTTTGTTCTATGGTTTACTAAATCTAAATTTGAAGACCAAGAATTAAAGTGGGATAGTCCTTTTGGAAAAGGGTATCCAGGATGGCATATTGAATGTTCAGGAATATCAATTAAGAATTTAGGAGAATACCTAGATATTCACTGTGGTGGCGTTGATAATATTTTTCCACATCATACTAATGAAATTGCGCAAAGTGAATCATATATTGGTCACAAATGGTGTAAATATTGGGTTCATGGAGAACATTTAAATGATACAAGTGGCAAAATGAGTAAGTCTAAAGGTCATGTTTTAACAATATCAACACTAGAAGAAGAGGGATATAATCCTTTAAGTTATCGTTTTATGGTGTTGCAAAGTCATTATCGTAAACAACTTGCATTCAGTTTTGACTCATTAAGTGGCGCTGAAAATGCTTATCAAAAACTAAAAAATAAAGTATTAAATTTAAAAGAAGATGAAAAAGTCGATGAAGAAGTAAAAGAAAAATACACTAATGAATTTAAAGAATGTTTAAGTGATGATATGAATACCGCGAATGCCATAACTTTGTTGTATGATGTTTTAAAAAGTGATACTAATGATACTACTAAAAAAGAAATCATCAAATATTTTGACAAAGTTTTATCATTAGATTTAACTAAAGAAGCTGAAAGTAGAGTAGATGAATCATATATCTTAGAAAAGATCGCTGAAAGAAATGAAGCAAAAAAGAATAAAGATTTTGCTTTAGCAGATAAAATACGTGATGAACTTGCAAGTAGTGGCATCATTCTAAAAGATAGTCGTGAAGGAACTACTTACGAGGTTAAGTAATGGGTCTAATAATTGAAATTATATTTATAATTGTTCTAATAATTCTTGGAGTATTCAACTTTAGCATTCGTATAAGTTATAAAAATATGAAAGAAATAAAAAATGACTCAAATTTATCCGGTTTTGAAATTGCAAGAATATTATCAAGTGAGCTAACTAGTGATGAGCCTCATATTATCAAAAAGAACGGAAAGTTTCTAGATTATTATGATGCTAATCGTAATGTTATAAAGTTATCACCTGAAGTTTTTGATGGCACCGATATGTATGCTGCTGTGATTTCTTTGGGTCTAGCATCATTGGTTTCCAAAGAAAGAAGAACTAAAGTAAATAGACACAATGTTAATAGTTTTCTTGTTGTTTTATCTTATGTTATGATTGTTATTGGTGCCTTATTAAATAACTATAATGTAATATACTTTGGCATGTCTTTATTTATAATAGCTTTTATCTTTCAAATACTATTATTAAATACCTGGGGTAAATCAGTAGAAGAAATGGAAGATGTTTATAATATAGTTCAAGAAAAAGAATTAATTAAACCATATAGTGAAGAGGATAAAATAAATATCGCAATAGTAGGTATCTTCTTTTTAGCTCGTTTGCCATATGGCTTTATCAATAATTTCCGATAAAAGTATATAAATAATAAAAAATAAATAGGGAAAAATAAAAACAAGATTAAAGTAGCGTAAAATGCTACTTTTTTTAAAGTCTAAGGGTAAAATATCAGTAAAAAACCTTTATATTCCCAGTATTTATTGATATAATGACTATAAGGAGGATATCTTATGATTTTTGAAGTAAACAATTATAATATATTTTTAATTATTGGTATTACTTTTTTATTAAGTATGCTTTTAACCCCATTAGTAAGACAAATAGCCATTCATATAGGAGCATTAGATTATCCGAATGAAAGAAAAGTTCATAAAGAACCTATGCCTAGACTTGGAGGTCTTGCCATTTATCTTGCCTTTATAATAGGGTATGCCTTTTTTGGTCAAGTCAACACTCAAATGTTATCTATTTTAATTGGAGGCTTTGTTATAATTTTAACTGGCTTAATAGATGACATTCACCCCATAAGGGCTAGATACAAACTATTAGCCCAAATATTTGCTGTCTTGTTTGTTGTCATTTATGGTCAGATTTACTTTACAGAAATTAGTTTTTTAGGAATACATTTTTATGTAAATAAATATGTAAGTTATATCTTATCTAGTATATTTATTGTTGCTATAACGAATGCTATAAACTTAATTGATGGTTTAGATGGACTCGCAACAGGTGTTTCCTCAATATATTTTACCACTATTGCTATTATAGCTTTAATTTTAAATCGTTCCACGGGTCTAGATATAGTTTTATCAGTCATTATGCTTGGAGCAACTTTAGGCTTTTTACCTTACAATTTTCCTCCAGCAAAAATATTTATGGGAGATACCGGAAGTCTATTTTTAGGTTATATGATTTCCGTAATTGCGTTATTAGGTTTTAAGATTACAACAATCACATCTTTAGTTGTGCCAATATGTATTTTAGCAATTCCTATTATTGATACTATCTTAGCCATTTTTAGAAGACTATTAAAACATGAAAGTATTGGTAAAGCAGATAAAGAACATTTGCATCATCAATTACTTCGAATGACCTCATCAACTACCAAAACTGTTTTAATTATATATTTTATTAATATGATTTTTTCTGCTATATCAATTCTTTACGTTGTAGGAGATAATAAACTAGCTATTTTCTTATATGTTCTTGTTATGGTTCTCTTCCTTGCTTTAGTGCTAAAGACCAATATTTTATTTGAACATAATTCTCCTAAAGGAAAGGCAACTAAAAATGAGTAAACAACAAATAATAAATTTAGTCGCTCAAATATTTATGTTTTCTGTAAACTTATGCATCAGTTTTTTTCTAGTTCCTTACATTACGAAAGTAATAGGTGTAGAGGCTTATGGCTTTGTAGGGCTTGCAAATGACTTTGTTGGCTATGCCCAAATTGTAACTATTGCTATAAATTCTATGGCATCTCGTTTTATTACTATTAAACTTCATGAAGGCTCACTAGAAGAAGCAAATAAGTATTATAGTTCCGTCATGATAGCTAATATCATTATTTCAATTGCTTTATCAATAATTGGTTTAATCTTTATTTTAACTATGGATAGTTTTATTAATATTCCTAGCGGGTTAGTCTCTGATGTAAAACTCTTATTTGCGCTTATTTTTGCCAACTTTATAATTAGTATTTTAACATCATCTTTTGCTGTTTCAACATTTTGCACAAATAAACTATATTTATCAAGTATTAAAACTATAATTTCCCAAATTATTAAAGTAGTTATCCTTTTAGGCACGTTTATTATTTTAAAACCTGCTGTTTCTTATATTGGTATTGCTACTATAATTGCCACTGCCTACCTAGGCTATTGTAATTATCGTTATAGCAAATCTTTAACGCCCGAGTTAAAAATATCTAAAAAATACTTTGATATTGGATGCATTAAAACCTTAATTAGTTCAGGAATTTGGAATACCTTAACTAAACTAAGTGGTATATTATCGAGTGGCCTTGACTTATTTATTGCAAATACATTTATAGGAAGCATAGGTATGGGAATAATGAGTGTTTCCAGAACCATTCCTAATACCATATTAAATGCCTTTGGCTCTATAACTTCAGTATTCACACCGGAATTAACAATCAGCTATGCTAAAAAGAAAAATGAGGAAATGATGAATCAATTATTATACGCAATAAAATTATTAGGTGTTTTCTCAGCACTTCCAATGACTATTTTATTTGCTTATGGTGATATCTTTTATTCCTTATGGGTACCATCTCAAGATGCCACTATTTTATATGCTTTAACTTGTATTACCGTTTTAGGCTTAAGTTTAAGTTTACCACTAGAGCCTTTATGGAATTTATTTACAGCAACAAACAAAGTTAAGGAGTCATCTCTTTATTTATTACTCAATTCTGTTTTAACAATAATAATGGTTTTTGTTTTAATTAATATTTTCCCATCTAAAACCGTTAGAATGTTTATTATATGTGGAGTTAGTACGCTATTTACCATAATTCGTTCTTTAACATTCTTACCAATATATGGAGCAACGATTATTAACTTAAAGAAAACAACATTTTTTCCAGTCATTATAAAAAATGTTATAGCTATTATTGTTAGTACCATTTTTGCATTAGGCATAAAAAAAGTATTTACTATCAATAGTTGGTTAACTCTTGTTATCGCCGTTGCCGTTGCATCCGTAGTTACAATGGCTTTCAGTTTTATGATAATAACTAAAAAAGAAGAAAGAGAAAAGATAAAAGAAACAATACGAAGAAAAATCAAAAAGGAGGCTAAAGCATAATGACTACAATACCTAAGAAAATCCATTATTGCTGGTTTGGTAAAGGCGAGCTTCCACCTCTTGCTTTAAAATGTATAGAATCATGGAAGAAATATTTACCAGACTATGAGATTATTGAATGGAATGAAACTAATTTTGATATCAATATGAATAAATACGTAAAAGAAGCATATGAACATAAAAAATATGCCTTTGTAACTGACTATGTTCGTTTATATGCCTTATATAATGAGGGTGGTATCTATATGGATACAGATGTTGAAGTATTAAAACCCTTAGATTCCTTTTTAAATCATTTAGCTTTCTCGGGATTCGAAAATAATAATTCTATTCCCACAGGCATTATGGCCTCATGTAAAAAGAGCAAATGGATAGAACTATTATTAAAAGACTATGAAGATTTATCATTTATTAAAGATGATGGCGAAATGGATTTAACTACTAATGTTATAAGAATAACTAATACTACTAAAAAGAATTATCCTCTTATATTAGATGATACTTATCAAGATTTAAAAGATGTCGTATTTTATCCTCATGAATATTTCTGCCCTAAAGATTGGCAAACTGGTAATATTTATGTAACAGACAGAACTTATACAATTCATCATTTTAATGGTTCATGGCATACAAAGAAAGAAAAAAAGCAAATTGAAAAAAAGCAAGAATTAATAAAAAAATATGGTGAAGAAATCGGTGTGAAAAAATACAATAATTATTTAAAAAAAGAGCGCTTTTTAAACTATTTTACTTATCCCATAAAAGCCCTTAAAAATCCTAAAAAAGCCCTAGATAGAATAAGAGGCCAAAAATGAAATTTAGTATTGTTATCCCTGTTTATAATGTAGCAGAGTACCTAGAAAAATGTTTAAAAAGTATTAGTCATCAATCATATAAAGACTATGAAGTAATTATTGTAAATGATGGCTCTACTGATAATAGTGAAGAGGTAATAAATACTTTTTTAAGTGATAAACGTTTTTTAAAGTTAAATAAAGAAAATGGTGGACTATCAGACGCTCGAAATTATGGAGTTGCTGCATCTAGTGGTGATTATCTTTTATTCATTGATGGAGACGATTATATTGATACAGACTTATTAATGAATATTAATAATATTTTAAAAGATAAAAAATATGATATGGTTAAGTTTAATTTTGTTGATGTTGTAAATGATGAAGAAATAGAACATAAAGAGTATATAAATGAAAGTAAAGAAGTAAGTATTAATGATTTAATACCTTTTGATTACTTTGAACCTGCTTGTGGTTTTGCTTATAGTTTAGAGTTTTATAAAAAAAATAAATTTATGTTTACTAAAAATCGTTATCACGAAGATTATGGACTTATTCCTATCATTTTAACTAAAGCAGAAAGTATATATTATTTAAATGTGTATGGATATTATTATGTTGAAAGATCTACAAGTATTGTAAACAATAGTGCTAAAAGTGAGAAAAGAGCAGAAGATACTTATTATTTTTCTATGACTAATATCGAATATATTAAAAATAACGATAGTATACCCGAATATACCAAAGCCTTATTATTAAATTTTTATGCGAGTGGTGCAATTCACAAACTTGCCTTTTTAAAAAATAAAAGGGCCTATCGTAAGAAACTAAAAGAAGCAAAAATTGAAGAGTATTTACTTGATAAAACAATAAAACAAAAAATAAAAAAAGTTGTATGCCAAATAAGTTATAGTTTATTTATCAAATTGTTTTAAAGGAGGAAACATGAAATTAAGTGTAATCATACCTGTATATAATGCCGAGCCTTATCTAAGAAAATGCTTAGATTCTGTTTTAACGCAAGGGTTTCAGAATATGGAAGTAATACTTGTAAATGATGGCTCAAAAGATAATTCTGAAGATATTATTAAAGAATATCAAAAGAAGTATTCCAATATAGTTTATCTAAAACAAGAAAATCACGGTCAGGCATCAGCTCGTAATAATGGACTTGCTCATGCTAAAGGGGACTTAATATCATTTATAGATAGTGATGATTATATTTTGCCTGATATGTTTTCTACTATGATAAAAAAGTTAGAAAATGATCATAGCGATTTAGTAATGTGTAACATTTCTTTAGAAAAAAATGGTAAGAAAACAATAGAAAATAGTACAAACTTTAAGAACCTTTATGAATGTCCTGCCAGTGTTTGTAACAAGATATTTAGAAAAGAACTAATTGGCGACTTAAGATTTCTAGAAGGCATATGGTATGAAGATTATAACTTCTTTATTAAGATATGTTTAAAAAAACCTAAATTTTCTGTTGTAAATAATCCCTATTATATTTACATGCTTCATGATGATTCTACTATGCATAATGATAATGCTCTAAAAAATTTAGATATTATAACTGCTACTGATGATTTCTTAAAATTAAGTGTTCCAAAAGAAATGAAAGAGACACTAATAATAAATCATATTTTAATAGATGCTATCAATAGAGTAAATAATCAAAAAAGTAAAAATAAAAGATTTGTCATAAAAGAACTAACAAATTATGTTAAAAAGAATATAAAAAATTTAAGTAAAACAACTAATTATCTAAAGAGTAATATTAAAAGAAAAACAATTATGTTATTAAACTATCATAATTTAAGTAATATATCACATTTTCTTTTAAAGATAAAAGGGAGAAAGAATAAATGAAAAAGGTATCTGTAATAGTTCCAGTTTATAATGTAGAAGAGTATATAGATAAATGTTTAGATACTTTAACTAATCAAACATTTAAAGATTATGAGTTAATAATTATTAATGATGGTTCTCCTGATAATTCTGAATCTATAATTCTTGATTATCAAAAAAAATATCCTAAGTTAATAAAATATTATAAAAAAGAAAATGGAGGATTGTCATCTGCTAGAAATTATGGAATAGAAAAATCCACTGGAGAGTATCTCATGTTTATCGATAGTGATGACTATGTCTCAAATGATATGGTAGAGAAACTATATAACAAAATAGATAAAGAACAAAGTGATATGGCTATTTGCAATTATTATAGGGTTACATGTAAAGGGAAGTTTATTAAAAATTATAATATTAACCCTGGTACTACTAATATTAAAAGTAATCCTGAAATTATATTAAATAAACAAGCAGCATGGAATAAAATTTATAAAAAAGAATTATTTAGCCAAAATAAGTTTGATGAGGGTAAATATTACGAAGACTTAAGACTAATACCTAAGTTATATTTAGAATGCAAAAAAATTGCCTTTATAGATGATTTTTGTTATTATTATATAGAGAGAGATAATTCAATAATGAAGGATATTAATCTGGAAAAAAATTATGAAATTGTTGAAGCGATAGATTCTCTAATCACATATTATAAGAGTCATAATAAATATGAAAGATACAAGGAAGAAATAGAGTTTATGATGCTTGATAATATTATGGTTTCAACATTTGATAGAATTATTTGTTCTACTGATAATATAAAAAATAATTTAAAAAGATACTGGGATTTTATTGATAATAATTTTCCTAATTATAAAAAAAATAAATATATAAAAACGTGGGATAAAAAAAGAAAATTAATATATTTCCTTAATAGTCACAAATTATATTTTATCACAAAACTAATATTTAAAATGAAGGGATAAATATGCAGAAAATACAAACACAAATAAAAGAAAACTGGTTAATGATATTAATTACATTATTACCATTATTAGATATTATAACTTACTTTTTAATGGACACCAAAGTGGGTAGTGTTTTAACTTTAACAAGATTTATTTTATTACCCATCCTTTTTATGTTGTCGTTTTTAAAATCTGAAAACAAGAAAAAATATTATGTCTTTGCTAGCATAGTTTCTATTTATATTATTGGGCATGTCATGTCTTGCTATGTAAGTGGATATCTGAGTATTGTTGAAGACATATCAAATATGCTTAGAATACTATATACCCCAGTATTATTATTCTCATTTATAGATTTATATAAAAATAATTCTGAAAATAATATCATTAAAGGTATGGGTTTGGCGTTAGTTCTTATAATTATATCTATAATTCTAGCCGTTATAACTAATACCGCCGTATATACTTATGGCACTGATTTAAAACTTGGTGTAATTGGTTGGTTTTATAACAAAAATACAGAGAGTATGATATTAATAACTTTAGCTTTAATTATTAGTATTTATAGTATGCATAAAAAAAGTTTTTATTATATTTTACCGATTGTTTTGTTTACTTTATATATTAATGGAACTAAGACCTGTTATTTATCTTTAGTAGCAATTTGTTTAATGGTTATCTTTTACACAATATTTGAATTAAAGGATAAAAAGAAATTAATGTATGCTTTAGTATTTTTAATATTAGCAGCGGGTCTATACAAAATATCCCCAACATATAATAATTTAAATGCTTATCAAACAGAGCAAAAAGATCGTAATGATAAAATAAATAGTACAATTAAAAAGCCAAGTTCAGATGAATTAGATTATAAAGTGTTAGAAGAAACCTATCGTAAATTCTCACTAGGACCTATTATCGATAGATTTGGAATTAAGCCTGTTACTAAAGAGTATGATTATAGTATTGATTCTTTTGTTTTATCAAATACTAGAATGCAAAAAAAAGTAGTAGCGAGACTTATATATGACGAAGAAAACTTTTTAAGTCATTTATTTGGTTTTGAATTTACAAAGATAAATAATTTCGAGGATAATGATAAAGTTATAACATATGATTTAGAAAATGATATTACAGCTTTATTTTATTATTGTGGGTATTTAGGAGTAATACTATATTTTGGATTCCTTGCCTTTTATATCATCCAGATTATAAAGATTTTACTTTTAAATCCTGAATATATTTTAAAATCTAAATATACAGTCTGGTTAGTTTTAGTTCTTTTACTAATTTTGGGGGCTGAATATAATGGAGCCTTATTAAGAAGACCAAATGGTAATATATATTTAGCAATTGCCTTAAGTTTTGCTTATTATAAATTTAAAAAAATAAATACTGAACCTAAAAAAAATAAAATATCCTTTTTATTATTACATTTAGGCTATGGTGGTATTGAAACTGCCACGATTAATACTGTAAATGCTCTAGCTAGTACTTACGAATTAGAAGTAGTATCATTCTATAACGTTAAAGAAAGCCAAGCCTCATTAATAGATAAAAGAGTAAATATTAAATATTTATGTAAGGAAAATGAAAATAGACAAGCCTTTTTAGATGCACTCCATCATAAGAAACTATTTACTACCTTAAAAGAAGGGATAAAAGCAACTAGAATATTAATTGAGAAAAAATATCTAACTATAAAATGGATTGCAAGTAGTGATAGTAAAATAATTGTATCCACTCGTTCAGAGTTTAGTAAATATCTATCAAAGTATAAGTCTAAAGATACTATTGCTATTGCTCAGGAGCATCATCATCACAATAACGATAAGAAGTATATACGTGTACTCACTCATAAATATAAGGGCATTGATTATTTAATGGCACTAACACCTAGTCTAAAAAAAGACTATGAAAAGTTCTTAAAAAATAATAAACATACTAAAATTATAGTTATGCCTAATATGATAGAAGAAAGCCTTATCCATAGTGATTTAAAAGAAAAAAATATTATATCTGTTAGTAGACTTCACCCAGGGAAAAGAATTTTAGAATTAATAGATATTGCCCATGATATAAAAGATATCAATAAATTTTATATTATTGGTGATGGCGCCGACTATGAATTAGCAAAATCTAAAATAGACGAATTAAATGAGAAAAAAAGAATTCAATTATTAGGATATAAAAATCAAAAAGAAATAGGTGAATATCTAAATAAATCCTCAATATTTGTAATGGCATCTATTAGTGAAGGATTGCCTGTTGTATTATTAGAAGCCATGAGTCACGGTGTACCATGTATCGCTTATGAAACTGAAAGTGGTGTAAAAGATATCATTGAAGATGGTAAAAATGGTTATATAATTAAAAACCGTGATAAAGAAGAGTTTGCTCGTAAAATAGAAGAACTACTAAATGATGAGAAGAAATTAAAAGAATTTAGTAGTAGTGCCCTTAATACTGCAACAAATTATTATAAAGAGCCAATAACCAAAAAATGGATCGATTTAATCAAAAATAATTTATAGGAGGAAGTATGAATAAGTTATTTGCTAAATTATATAAGGATAGTAAAGAAGAATTTTACGAATTAGTAAAAAAAGATATTGTGCGCGAGAATAAACGCTTCATTATTACAGCCAATCCCGAAACGTTTAATATAGCCATAAAAAAAGAAGAATTTTACCAAACTCTAATGGATAAAGATACAGTTTTAATACCGGATGGAATAGGAATAGTTAAGGCTGCTAATATTCAAAAATATGGTGTTAAAGAACGAATTACAGGTGTAGATTTAGCGGAATATCTATTAAATATAGCAAATGAACAAAAATTAAAAGTTGCTTTATTAGGAGCTAAAGAAGAAGTAATAAATAAACTAAAAGAAAAGATAAATAATGATTTACCAAACGTAAATTTAGTAAAATGTGAAAATGGATATATTAAAGATAAAGATGTTTTTTTTGAAGAATTAGTATCAAAAAAACCGGATATAGTTTTAGTTGCTCTAGGCATACCTTATCAAGAAGAATTAATATATAAACATTTGAGTAAATTTAAGAAAGGAATATTCGTAGGAGTCGGAGGTTCATTTGATGTATTAAGTGGAACTAAGAAAAGAGCACCAAAAATATTTCAAAAACTAAATTTAGAATGGCTCTATCGTATTGTAAAAGAACCAAAAAGAATAAAAAGATTTTGGGATAACAATGTTAAATTTTTATTAAAAATTTGTTTTAAGAAAAGAGGAAATAAAAATGATTAAAGTAATGAGTATTTTTGGAACAAGACCAGAAGCGATTAAAATGGCTCCCTTAGTAAAAGAATTAGAAAGTAGAAGCGAAATAGAAAGCGTTGTATGTGTAACAGCCCAACACCGTGAAATGTTAGATCAAGTATTAAAAACTTTCAATATCACTCCAGATTATGACTTAAATATTATGAAGCAAGGTCAAACTTTAGGAGAAATTACAACCAGAGCTTTAAATGGTTTAGAAGAAGTTATAAAAGAAAGTAAACCAGATATTGTTTTAGTTCACGGGGACACAACTACTACCTTTGCGGGTGCCTTAGCGGCTTTTTATAATAATATTGCTATCGGTCATGTTGAAGCAGGACTTCGTACCTATGATAAATACTCTCCATTTCCAGAAGAAATGAATCGTCAAATGGTTGACTGTATGACAGATATGTATT
>CAYMVR010000025.1:0-1498 GCA_964393945.1 uncultured Muribaculaceae bacterium
AGTGAATATTGTTTGCATTTTCTTCAGTTTTAGTATTTTCTCTTTTTAATTTCTGCTCTGTTTGAGATATTCTAAATAAATTTACAATTAATTCATCACTGCCCATATTATCTAAAATATCTTCTCGATATCTAAGGCCTTTTCTTTTTGCAATATCATCTGCTGTCTCTCCATTATATAATCCTTTATAACCCGCATTATGAAATTTATCAAAATTCTTAACACCACACATTTTAGCAGTTTGATTTAAAGAATAGTTTCCTTTCTTAGTAAGACTTCTTTGATAAAACCTCTTTTCATCCTCAGTTAATTCATTATATGCTTTCTCACTTATCTCTTGTTTTCTTGTCTGAATTGCAAAGTATGTTTGGCCTAAAGCCACTACTTCTTTCCTAGGATCTGAATTTTGAACTATTAAGTAACATGCATACCTGGATAATTTATAATCTTCAATAACTTTTGTAGCACCTTTAGGCATTGGTATCGTTTTTCCCAGTTGGGAAAAATGATCCAATTCCACATTTTTACTTGCCTTACAAGCACATATTGCTTTATTTATCACATTACAAAACTTATCCCATCTCTTGTACTCTAATGCAATCATAAATTCTCTTGCATACCAAAATTCAATCCCCTTTTCATCAATATGTTTAATGCTTTCAAATATTTCATTAGTATTTTTTTCCAATTCCATAACCAATACCTCCCATATATTAAAAATACTACTACCAACACTCCTAAACTATAATATAAAATACACGTTACTTATAACCTAAGAATATAACAAATTTTTCCAAATGTAAAGAATAAACTATACAGCATTAAATGTAAACATTTCTTTTCTTATTTTATATTTTATTGTATAATTAAAATGTGATAACTATGAATAAAAAAGGTTTTACATTAATTGAATTATTAGCAAGTATAACAATAATGTTACTAATTGCCACTATTGCTAGTATAAACATTATAAGTATATTCGATAATAAGAATAAAGAAAAAAAGAAAGAAGAAGAAAACATTTTAACTTCCGCTGCATGTGTCTATATTGAATTAAATAAAAATATTGAACTAAAAAATAGATGTTTAGAAAATGGATGTGATATATCTACTTCTACACTAATTAGTGAAGGCTTGTTATCAGAAAGTGATGTTAGTAACGAACAAGTTATTCACATTGAAAAAGAAAATAATAGCAAAATTTGTACAATAAAAAACTAACTTGAAAGGAATATTTTATGAAAGAAGAAATTATAGAAAAACTAGAAAGTATACACGAAGCCAAAACCTTAATTGAGATTAACGATTTGTTAGGATTAACTTCCGTGGAAGAATATCAAGAATTAACAAAATATGTTGAAGAATTAGTAGATGAATCTATTCTTTTTCACACTAAAAAAGATAAATATTTATTAATTAAAAACTGCCCCGGACTTAAAATTGGAAAATTATCTATTAATAAAAAAGGATTTGGATTCTTAATTCTTGATAAAGAAGA
>CAYMVR010000025.1:1598-12039 GCA_964393945.1 uncultured Muribaculaceae bacterium
GAAAATTATCTATTAATAAAAAAGGATTTGGATTCTTAATTCTTGATAAAGAAGATGATATATATATAGGTAAAGAGAATTTAAATAACGCCATAAATGATGATATCGTTTTAGTTGAAGTAATTAAAAAAGGATTAAAACCAGAAGGCAAAGTATTAAGAGTCGTTAAAAGAGATTTAAATAATGTAGTTGGTGAAATAGTTATAAAAGAAAATAAGATGATGCTTAAACCTGATGATGAAAAATTAGACATATCTATTTATTTAAGTAACGAAACCACCAAAAATTGTGTTGAAGGGCATAAAACACTAGCCCATCTAACAAAGAATTTAGGCAATAAAAGTTTTTTAGCCGATTGTATAAAAATAATAGGTCACAAAGATGATGCTGGTGTAGATATTTTAAGCATTGCTTACAAATACAATATTATAGATACTTTTAGTGATGAAGTAATAAAAGAATTAGAGAGTATTCCTTCTTCTGTAAGTGAGCAGGAGCTATTTGGCAGAACAGACCTTACAAATGAAATGATTTTTACTATTGATGGTGCTGATACTAAAGATATAGATGATGCTATTAGTTTAAGTTATGAAAATGGCATTTATACTCTAGGAGTTCATATCGCTGATGTATCACATTATGTAAAAGAAAATACTGCTCTTGGAGATGCTGCTTATGAAAGAGGGACATCTTCTTATCTAGCAGACACCGTTATACCCATGATTCCTCATCAATTATCTAATGGTATATGTTCATTAAATGAAGGTGTTATTCGTCTTACCATGAGTTGTGTAATGGATATTAATGAACGTGGTGATGTCGTAAAATATGATATATTTCCTAGTTTCATAAAATCAAATAAAAAAATGACATATTCTTGCGTTAATGAAATATTAGAAGAAGGTATTACTCCTCCAGGTTATGAGCCATTTAAAGATACTTTATTAAAAATGCATGAATTAGCGGGTATCTTAAGAAAAAAGAAAGTAAGTAAAGGATATATTGAATTTGATATTCCCGAGGCTAAAATTATTCAGGATAAAGATGGCCACGCAATAGATATTCAAAAAAGAGAACAGAGATCAGGAGAAAGCTTAATTGAAGACTTTATGATTGCTGCCAATGAAACAGTTGCAACCCACATAAGTAATATGGAACTACCATTTATATATCGTATCCACGCTTTACCAAATAGTGAAAAAATTGAAGACTTCTTAAATTTAGTACATGCACTTGGGTATACTCTTCATACGAGCATCAATGAAATAACACCAAAGACAGTTCAAAGATTATTAGACGAATTAAAGGATAAACCCGAGTTTACAATTCTTTCTAGTTTACTACTAAGAAGTATGAAAAAAGCCGAGTATTCCAAAACTAATATAGGTCACTTTGGTTTAGCATTAAAAAATTATACTCATTTCACTTCACCAATAAGACGTTTCCCAGATTTAACAGTTCATCGTTTATTAAAGACCTATTTAATAGATAAAGATTTCAGTATGGGAACAATTAATTATTTAGAAGGTGCTTTAGTAAATATCGCCGAACACTCTAGTGAACGAGAAGTAGCAAGTATTAATGCTGAAAGAGATGTTAATGATATGAAGATGGCCGAATACATGGAAAGCCGTATTGGAAATATTTATGAAGGAACAATTAGTTCAGTGACAAACTTTGGTTTCTTTGTAGAATTAGAAAACTTAATCGAAGGCCTTGTTCATGTTAATACCTTAAAAGGCGACTATTATAATTATGTTCCAGAATTATTATCGTTAATTGGAAAATCAACTAAAAAAACATATCGTGTTGGCGATAAAGTAAAAATTAAAGTTATCAACGCTTCAAAAGAAACAGCAATGATTGACTTTGAGATTATGGAGGATAATCATGATCGAAGTAAAAAATAAAAAAGCTTATTTTGATTATAGTGTTCTAGAAGACTTAGAAGCTGGAATAGTATTATCTGGAACAGAAATAAAATCAATTAGAAAAGGTTCTGTTGATTTAAAAGATACATTTGTTACCATAAAAAAAGATGAAGCCTACATTCTTAATATGTACATTGCCAAATATGATGAAGGTAACATATTTAATCATGAAGAAAGAAGAACCAGAAAACTCCTTCTTCATAAAAGTGAAATAAAAAAATTAAAAGAAAAAATAAAAATAGAGGGCTTAACTATCATACCTTTAAAATTATATTTAAAAAAAAACAAAGTAAAAATTTTAATTGGAATATGTAAAGGTAAAAAACTATATGACAAAAGAGAATCAATTAAAGAAAGAGATTTAAAAAGAGAAACCAAATTTTATTAGTTTCTCCTTTTTTAATAATGTAGTAACCTAATAATCACTTATCCATTTTGTATTCCACAGAATACTTTTTACCACAATATTTTAGAAAAAGAAACTATACTTTATCAATTCCTTTTTCTAACCTTGACCAACTTGTCCTGGGATAATACTCCATCTACCATTCTTCTTGCCTATTCTTGCAGTATAATTATAAACTGAATTATTATTTAATGATACTTGCTTATCATTTGTTCTAAACTTCATATTTAAAACTATTACTTCTTCATAACCACCTTCAAAATCACAAAGTTCATTCTGTGCGTCGCTATTTTTATCATAAGAAATAGTTTCTAGAGTACAACCATCAAAGTTTATTTTAAAGTAACTCACAAGTAAATTCTTAGCTTTATTCATGTCTTTAATACTATGATACTCATTATTAAGATTTTGTGCTTGTTCACTACTTACATCACCACAACCACCGGTTATAAAAAGAAGCAAAAGAAAAATTATAGAATACTTTTTCATTAATTCTTCCAAGCTTCAATAAAAAGTAAAACAGCATTTATAATTAAAATCCAACCAATGATAACAAATACAACATTAGAAACAAAAATACTATAAATACCAAGAACGATTAAAACAATATTACTAAGTGTTGCAAAATGCTTATAATTCCCTAAACTATAATCTGTAAGTAATCTACTAACACCCATATAAATAAGAAAGAAACCAAGTACATAACGCAAACTAAGTGTAATCGCATCTGCTAGTAGGATAAGAAGTATACCAATAACTAGAGATAAAATACCAATAGATAAATGAATATTTTTAGCTTGAATTTCTTCTTTATTTTTAATCATTTGAACGAATGATTTAACCCCATATAAAATAATTAAAATACCTATAACATAAAAAAATAATTTAGTTGCTTCATTACTCATAAAAGCGAGAACAACTCCAAGTATCAAATATACAATAGGGGTCAATAAATTATTTGAATCCTTTCCTTCTTTTTGAGGTTTTATAATTTCTGGTTTAGCCAATGAATTCACATCCTTCCATATCCATTATATCGATTAACCCAAATTTAAGCAAGAAGAAAATTGAATTAAATACAAACCTATGATATAATAAATAAATAGAATACGGAGGGACAAAAGTGTTAAATATTAAAGAAATAGTAAAAGTACTGCAATCTTATAATATGAATATAAGAACTTATGGCCCATCTATTTATGCATTTGGCGATGAAACTGGAATTTGTTTAGAAGTTAAAGACACAACCTTTGGTTTTTTACTCCGTTATTTTACTTTTAAAACAAAAGATGAATTAGAAAATTTTCTAAAAAAATACACATGGTATAAAAAAAATCACAAGAAATATAACATCAATCTTTCACTAGATAAATATGATATACCAAACCCAAACATTAAATACACATATAATAATGAAGAATTAGAATTTGATGATATGATTAATTTTGAAAATAATATCGTTAATAAAACCCAAAATGAAGCAGAAGAAAATGAAAAAATGAGTTATTTAATTAATATTGAAAATATAACAAATTACTTTTTAAAATTAGAGCAACAATATAGCCAGATACGAGAAGAAAAAAACAAATTAAAAATAGAAGAAAACGAACTTAAATATACTCTACTTGAAAACTTAACAACATACTACGACAAAGAAAAAAATATTACTAAAAAACCGGTTAATTTAGATATCATTATCCAAAATAATGATAATACTCTACTAAATACTTTAGATGAAGTAAGAGTTAAACCTCTAGAAGATATAAAAACCTATTTAAAAGAATTAATAAATAAAACTAAAAGTTTAGAACTTGATGATAAACATATTATTGATGAATATTCTTGTCTTGTTTATAAATACAATATTGACATTTTAAAAAAACAGATAGATTTTGTTAAAAGAAAAATTGAAACAGAAAAAAACTTTAACATTAAAGGTAGCAAAAATCATAATATAGATGAAGAATTAAAATCCTTCTTAAAAGCTAGTAAAGCTCCCGATAATATCAAAGTTTACCAAGAAAGAATAAAAAACGAAATAAATCAAAAATATAACAATATTGAAGATATTAGAAATGCTTATACTTTAGTAAGTGGTAAAGAAATTAACTTACCAATTATAAAAGAAAAAACAACAAAAAAAAGTGATGTTGTTACAAACCTAAAAGATCAATTTGATTACTTAGACAAAAAAGAACAAGCCTTATTAGTTTTATACAATTCTTTTTATAAAGAAATATGTGAAGAATTAGACAATAAATCTATTGATGATTTAAAAGAAACTATAAATAGTTCATATCATGAAATGGAAAGTATTGCTTTTAATGAATCCAATAATCATTATTTAGCTAATTATTTTAAATACATAAATTTCAAAACAGAAGAGACATATATAAGTTCATTAAAAGAAATTAAAGACACAGTAAATAAAACAAGATTAATACTAATTGATAATTTAAAAGTTTTTTGTGTTGAGCAAAAAAATAATAAAGAATTTTTAAGTATTGATCCCATATTCAGCAAAAAAGACAAAATATATCTTGTCAATTTATTAAAAGGTACAAAGTTATTATATATACCTGATAAGATAATAATTGATAACAATCGAGAGTTAAATATAATCAGTACTAAAAATATTTATATTGATGGAGACATTATTGATGAATGCGATTCAATAATTGTTAATAAATATCAAAAAGTATCTAGTAAAGAATCTAAAGATATCACTACTATAAATGAATTAGCATTAAAGAATAGTTATATATTTAACATAGGTACTATCGAGGTTTAAAATGACAAAAGAAGAATTTATGAGTAAACTTGAAAAAAACTTAAGAGCATTGCCACCAAAAGAAAGAATGGAAGAATTAGATTACTATAAAAATCAAGAAATATTTAATTATGACCCTTTAGAAGAAGCCAATAAAATATATGAAAAAAGAAGTATGTATAAATACATCAAAAAACCAATTAAACTTTTAGATGCTGCTACAACTATAACCAATGAACTTCAAAAAAAAGATAAAGAAAGACTCAAAAATATTTTATTATTTTTCTTATCTACATTGTTAATTGTCATTATTATTAAAGTCCCTTTTATATATTTAAGAGATATGGTATCTAATCTTTTTAATGATATGTTTAAAAGTGAGAATGCCTACACAATCTGGTATTTCATAATCGAAATAATATATGCTATAACAGGCATTAATATATGCATATCAAAAATTAAACAAAAAGCCATAGAAATTATGGCAAAAAAATAAATAAAACAACCTTAGGAGGACAAAATGGAATACTCAAAAGAATGCCCTTTCTGTAAAGATAGCAGATTCAATAACAATAGATTAATCAACTTACCTGCCGAAAAATCTATCTTATTTGAAAATAAGAATATATATGTTCAAGTAGATATTTCTCCTTTATGTAGAGGACATATTTTAATTATAACAAATAAACATTATTTAAATTTTTTTGAAACAACTGACGAAATAAAAAAAGAAGTAAAAGCTTTAAAAGAAGCAATAAGAAAAATATACAAAGATATTTATAATATGGATACTATATTCTTTGAACATGGATCTGCAAAATCAGGATATGCTGGTGCTAGTATTGACCATGCCCACTTACATTGCATACCAGGAAATATAGACATATATAATGATTTAAATAATATATTAAAAAACCCCATTAATTGTGATATTCTATCACAAGAATACCAATTTAAAAACGAGTTTTCCTATATATATTTAGAAGATTCTAAAAATGGAAAAATAATCTACAAAGTAGAAAAATTACCAAAACAATTTTTACGAAAACTAATATCAGAAAAATTTGAAAATAGTAATTACTTATGGCAAGAAAAATGCCTAATGCCAACAAATCAAGAAATGTTTAATCAAACAATTTCAGATTTGCAAGATAAAATAACTATATAAACTTTTCTAATACATGTATACTCTTAGTATAAACATTACAAATTTTTGAAAGAGAATCAATAATATCTTTTTCTTGAGCTACAGGCTCTGTACTCAAAGACTTATTATTAATAAATGGTGCAACTTCCCCTGTACCATTTATTTTTATTATACTCCCAACAACTACATCTTTAATATCATATTTATGAATTAATTCTATATACTTATCAATATCATTTATAGTGGTGTCATATAAAACTGGTTTTATATATAGTACCACTGGTATTCCAAGTTCTTTTGTTACAATAAAACTCTTAAATCTCTCATTCGGAGCAGTAGTTCCTTCTTCAAACTTTCTCCATTGACTAATTGTTGAAGAAGAAACAAAAATTACTAATTGTCCATGATATTGTATCAACTTACTTATTTCAATTAAATCTTTATAATCCACATATTTTTTTGTTGCAAATTGAACTTGATTCCCCTTTTTTAAAAAATATTTAATTAATTTTATTGTTTGTGGTTTATTATTTTCATCCCAACATTCCGAATAACAGCCAAAAGATATTAAAGTTCCTTCCTTTCCAAAGCGAATATCTTTATACAGTTCTATTTGTTTAATTAATTCTTCGGCCGTAATATAATTATTTATTTTTTTCCCCTTTGAATATTTTAAAACAGGCAAATAGCAATAGGAACAATTTGCCATGCATCCTAAACTTGTATTTACGAAAAGCCTATTTGGATCATTACTAAATAAATAACCTGTATTAATCATTTTTATTATCCTCAACTTTTTGAATACAAAATTCCCATAGAATCTTAGGTTTCTCATATCTTTCCATACATTTTTCTTCTAAATTACAAATCATAAATTTATTAAATAATAAATCAAAGTCTGATTTAGCAAAGAATCTTTTATAAACCTTACCATCAAAAAAGTAATTCTTTTCAATCTCTTGAGCACCAGTAGGAACATGAAGTTTATCATTAACTGAATTAACTCTAGCTATCAAATATCCATTATTCTTTAAAACTCTATAAATTTCATCAAAAACATATTCAGTTGTTTTTAAATCAAAATAATGCAAACTAAGATCTGCAATCACTACATCTAAAGATGCATCTTCAAATGGCAATCCAAAACTCATATCAAACAATTTAGTTTTTAAATCTTTATTATCATTTTTTACAATTTTTAAAACTTCCAAAGAAAAATCACAAGCAACAACATTTTTAAAACCTTTATCTAATAAGTAATTACTAGAATAAGCTCTACCACAGCCCAGATCAATAATTGAAGCATCTTTATCAAAAAGACTTATATATTTATTTAACCACCCATCATAAGAAGAATTATATTTTAAATGAATATTATCCCAATATTTATCTAATTCAACCATAACTGCCTCCGTCTATTAACAATAAACATAATAACATAAAAACATATTATTTTCAATAAATATACTTTATCAAAAAACATAACCTCTAAAAGGTCATGTTATAATTTTAATTATCAAAATAATTTATACCCATTGCTTCTCTAACTTCTTTTAAAGTTTGCTCTGCAAATGTTCTAGCCTTTTTACTACCATTTAATAAGATATCACGCACCTTATCCATATGTTCTTCATAATATGCTCTTTTTTCTCTAATAGGAGTTAGAATATCTTCTAAAACATCACATAAAAATTTTTTAATTTTAACATCACCAAGCCCACCACGACGATAGTGATCTTTTAGTTCTTCAAGATTCTTATACTCAGGTAAATATTTTTCAAAATGTTCATTTGTGGCAAAAGCATCTAAATAAGTAAAAACGGTATTATCTTCAACATTTCCAGGATCTTCTATCTTTATATGATTTGGATCAGTATACATACTCATAACTTTTTCACGAACAGTTTTAGTATCATCTGATAAATATATACAATTACCTAAAGATTTACTCATTTTAGCCTTACCATCAGTACCAGGAAGTCTCTTACAAGCATCATTATTTGATAAATATATTTCTGGCATTTTAAGAGTTTCACCATAAATCGAATTAAAGGAATGAACTATTTCTTTACATTGTTCAATGAGAGGTGCTTGATCTTCTCCAACCGGAACTACATCTGCTTTAAAAGCAGTAATATCAGCTGCTTGACTAATAGGATAAGATAAGAAACCAACCGGAACTGCTTCTCCAAAGCCTCTTAAACCAATTTCTGTTTTTATTGTAGGATTCCTTTTTAAACGTGCAACAGTTACTAAATTCATATAGTAAATAGTTAGTTCTGTAAGTTCTGGAATTTGAGATTGTACAAAAATAGTAGACTTTTCAGGATCAATTCCCACAGATAAATAATCAAGCGCAACTTCATAAATATTATCTTGAATCTTTTTAGGATTTTTAGCATTATCAGTTAATGCTTGAACATCCGCGATAAAAATAAAAGGTTCATACTCTCCACTATTTTGCATTATAACTCTATTTCTTAAACTACCAACATAATGACCTAAATGTAGTCTTCCTGTTGGTCTGTCACCTGTTAAAAATACTTTTTTATCCATAAATATCACCAATCAAATTATATCATAATTTACTATTTTTAACAATTTTAAAGAAAAAAGAATATTTTTTTAAAATATTTTTGATATAATAGAAGTATAATGGAGTGAAAAAATATGCGACGATTAACAACAAAAGGAAAGATTGTATTTGGTTCATTTATAATGATAGGTCTAGCACTAATTATTGTAAGTATTATATTAATAATGCCCAAAAAAGAAAACAAAGAAATCGAAGACACAAAATATACTACTAAAGCTATAAGTGTTTTAAAAGAAAATAACTTATATGATAAAGTATCAAAAAAAGAATATTCTAAAACAATTGAAGTAATGGCCGAAGATGATAAAATTAAAGAAGAATATTTAGATGAATATTATAAAGTTGACTACATAGAAACAGAAGACTTTACTGATAATGTAAATAACTTACTAAACAAAGATTATAATGCTGAAGAAATAAATTACATAAATAGTGAAATTAAAGATAATATTGACATATTATTTAATATGAAACACATAGATATATTAAATTTTAAAGGTATTAAAAACTTTGATATTAATAACATTGAAAGATATTTAAAATACATTGAAAGTAATAATTATGATGTTAAAGATGCTGTAACATATGTTAACATTGGTCTTGATTTAAAAGGATATTCTAAATATCAAGAATATACAGAAAGTGAAGCCAAAGATATAAGCATACTAGTAAACAAATATCATAAATTACCAGATGATTATGAACCAGATGATTTAGTATCGCTAGAATATAATAGTAATTATAAATTAAGAAAACCCGCTGCTGAAGCTTTTGCAAAACTTACCAGTGCTGCTCTAGTTGATAATGTTGTATTTTATCCATTTAGTGTCTATCGTTCTTTTAAAACCCAACAAGTTTTATATGGTAATTATAAAAACAGAGATGGTGAAGCTAAAGCCGATACCTATTCAGCAAGGCCAGGATTTTCCGAACATCAATTAGGTTTAGCAATTGATGTAAGAAGTAGCACTTTAAGTGATAACTTAACAAATGATCATTATAAATGGATGCTTAATAATTCATATAAGTATGGCTTTATTGTAAGATATCCAAAAGGAAAACAACATATAACCCAATTTATGGAAGAACCATGGCATATAAGATATCTAGGAGTTGAACTAGCAACTAAAGTACATGACTCAGGCTTAACTTATGATGAATATTACGATATATATATGAAAGAAAAATAAAACTTGCACTAAGCAAGTTTTTTTTCAAAACTATTCATTTAAGAATAGTATAACTAACGTATTAAATCAGTTGGTAGAGCATCTTCATTAAATTGCTCTGCAGCCTTGCTCTTTTGCAAGCCCATTAATCGTGTAGCCTTATTGTAAGCTTCAATCTTTGCTTCTTCAGTTACATAAGGACTATTACTACCAGCAATAACTAATAAATTATTAATTTTTTGTTGAACAACTAATTCTTCTAAACTCTTTTGAATTTGTAACATATCCATAAACATTTCTCCTCAAGCTACATTATATAACAATAAATAATAAATAGCAAACAAAAACTATCCATAATGGATAGTTCTAATTAAACTAATTCTAATTTAACTTGTAAAGCATCATCGCCAACACGTTCTTTT
>CAYMVR010000026.1:0-11429 GCA_964393945.1 uncultured Muribaculaceae bacterium
TTCATCTTGAACCCATCCTTCACCAATTGGTGGATTAACGCCTACATATACTTCTTCACCTTTATACCATGCTGGAATTCTGTGTCCCCACCAAAGTTGTCTTGAAATACACCAATCATATGTAATTTCCATCCAATGGTTCATAATTTTTTCAAATCTTTTAGGGACAAAATTTACTTTTTCATCTTTTTTCTTTTGGGTTTCTAATACTCTATCCGCTAAAGGACGCATGCGAACAAACCATTGTTTTGATAAATATGGTTCGATTAAGGCGCCACTTCTTTCACTAAAAGGAGCATTATGAGTAATATTCTCAATATCTAATAGCAACCCTTTTTCTTTTAAATCACCAATTAATTTTTCACGAGCTAGGAAACGATCTAAGCCTGTATAACCTACTGCAAATTCATTCATAGTGCCATTAGGATTAATACATTTTATTCGCTCTAAATTGTGTCTTTTTCCTACCTCAAAGTCGTTTGGATCATGTGCTGGAGTGATTTTAACACAACCTGTTCCTTTTTCCATATCAGCATGTTCATCACCAACGATAGGAATTAATTTATTAACGATTGGTAAGTAAACATTCTTACCTATATATTTATTATACCTTTCATCTTTAGGGTTAACTGCAACAGCAGTATCTCCAAATAATGTTTCTGGTCTAGTTGTGGCGACATCTAAATATTCATCACTACCCTCAAGTTGATATTTTAAATGATAAAAAGCCCCTGGGATATCTTTATAAATTACTTCTTCATTGGAAAGCGCTGTCATGGCAACAGGGTCCCAATTTATTATTCTTTCGCCTTGATAAATTAGTCCTTTTTCATATAAATCCACAAATACTTTTCTTACAGCCTTTGATAATCCCTCATCAAGCGTAAATCTTTCTTTGCTATAACATAGTGAAAGACCTAATTTTGCCCATTGGTTATGGATGTTTTCAGCATATTCTTCTTTCCATGCCCAAGCGTGTTTTAACCATTCTTCACGTGATAATTCACGAGGATTGATGCCCATGTCTTTTAATTTCTTATCAACTTTTGCTTGAGTGGCAATTCCTGCATGGTCCATGCCTGGAACCCATACTGCATCAAATCCTTGCATTCTTTTATATCTAATTAAAACATCTTGAATAGATGTATCCCATGCGTGTCCAATATGTAATTTGCCAGTAACATTAGGTGGCGGGATAACAATACAAAATGGCTTTTTAGCTTCGTTACTTGCTTCAAAATAATTATTTTGTTTCCAATTTTCGTATTTTCCTTCTTCTACTAACTTGTGGTCATATTTTTTTTCTAACATTTTTAATCCTTCTTTCCATGAAAAAAAGGTAATACCAAAGGGCGCAAAATATCGCGCGGTACCACCTTTTATTTTGACTTATTTTTGTAACGCTAATTCAAGCGGGTTTATAACCAACTCCCAAGCAACCTTCAAAAGCATTTCTTACTTATTTGCACCAATCATAAGCTCTCTACACAAGAAATAATCTTTTTACTCCTCTTGTTCTTCGTATTTCTTTTCTATTTTAGCAAATATTTTAAAATTTGGCAATCCCTTTTTATATTCCAATATTACCATTTAAATCAGCTTTTATAGTTGCTCCTGTATCCTTTAATTTAATCGTATATCCATTTTTATCCTTAGTAACTTCAAAAGCATTTTTAATATCATTAGATTCTATATCTATTGGATTAGATAAACTAAAGAACGAATCATCATATTTTCTAAGATCTAATTTTTGGTCTTCGTTTACAATTACATAATAGTCATCTTTCAAGGATATATATAAATAACTTTCATAATCTTTTTTATTTCCTTCAAAGTCATATAAATAGTATTTATTATTATCTAGTACAGATAAGTAATCATGACTATAATCCATAATCTTATAAGCATATTTATCAGTTAAGGCACTACCATCTTTGTTTAATAAAGAATAAGTACCATTAGATTCTTTTACTAAGAAACTTTCATTTACTTTTTCAATTGATGCATAATTAAAGGCAATAGCACTTTTGGCTTCATTTTCGATTTTAATAACACCATATTTTTTGTTTTTGTTTTCAGCCATAATATACATTGACGTTGTTTCTTTTAAACTTGCATCATCTTTCTTTGTATAAGATCCTGAATCAACGCTTGAGTATTTACCTTTGATTTTATTATCTGTTAAATCATACAAAATGATAGTTGGATTATTTACGTCTAAAGCATCAGTCATAAAGACGTAACGTTCATTAATAATAGGTATCCAGCCTACATTACCACTATTATCTATTTCAGCATCATTTTTGCTATAAAAGGTATCGGATGCAATATAACAATTACTAAATGATGTTGTATCTTTATTGATTATGTTCTTGTTACTACAACTATATTTCCCTATTAATTCTGATTTAGTTTCATCTTTATAAAAATAGAATGTTCCATTAAAATAATTTATATATGAATACTTTCCACTTAATTTACCTTCATTAATAGAAAGAACTGCTGTTTTTTCTTTATTATTTTTATTGAAATATGTTACCTCTAACTTATCATCTGTTTGTTCAATTTTATAGGCCATTTTAGTTTCTTTTAATTTTTTATTCTTGCTATATACATTGGTTACGACATAATTATCATTTCCTAATTCTAAGTCTTCTTCGTTATATGATTGTTTATTATAATCTTTGATATATAATTTATTTTCCTTAACTAGACTCATGTATTCTTCATCTAAACCAATGAAGTCATAAGCATCATCAAATACTAATTTTGACTCATAATCATAAATGAAATAGCCATTATTATCTACCACTATATATTTGTCATTATAACTTTTTATGCTTGAGGAAACCCCTTTACTTTCAACTTTGCCATCTCTGTTTAATATAAAATACTTATTATTTGTTTTAGCAACAATTTTACTGTCTTTAGTCTCAATACCTAAATATTCATACGTAAATTTTATTTTTTCGGTAATTCCAGAATCATTAATTTCAATAGCGCCATATTTATTATTTTTATCTTTTAAAATAACATAATTGGAGTCTTTAAATCCTTTTACGAGTTTATACTCTCCTTCTGTTTCTTTAGTTTCTATATTATATAATATAATATTTCCCCCACTAGATGCCTCGGAATCGTAAATAAATACATACTTATCATTAAAGATATTACTTGCTCTTTCAACTAGGGTATCATCTTCATAAATTTGCTTTAAAGTATCAAAATTGTCTTCTTCACTAAACGAAGCAACATAACATAATGTTTCATTTTTATTTTGGCATTCATAAACCCCTACTTCTTGCTCTTGTAAATTTAACAATGATAATTTACCATCACGATAAATATAATTATCTTTTTCTAATACAACTGCTGGAGTATCATCTTTATTGGGTTTATTTTTAGGATTATTATCACTTTTTAAGACAAAAAATAAAATTAATCCGATTATAACTATGATGGCAGCGATAATTCCTATAATAATTATAATTTTATTTTTCTTTGATAATAATTGCCATCTTTCTTTTAAAGATTTTTTCTTTTTCTTATTATTATTGTTTTTTTCTTTTATTTCTTCTACTTCTTTATCTCTTAGGCCAAGTGTAAATTCATCAGTCACATTATTCTTGCTGGCACCTTCCATTTCAATATTTTCAATTGGCGTTGGAACTTCTTCATTTATTTCAAATAGTTCCATTGTTTTTTCTAGATCATCATACTTCATATTAAAGTCTCCTTTATTATACTTTTAGTATATCATAATTTTATGCTTGTGACTATATTTTATATTTATTTTGGCAATTAAAAAAGTTAGATAACTCTCTAACTATTCTTCATTATTAGTTTTGATTACTTCTTTATCCTTATAGTAACCACATTTAGTACATGCACGATGAGGTCTTAATGTAGTTCCACATTTAGGGCATTTTGTTAGTGCTCCAACCTCTTTTTTTAAGTGAGTACGACGCATTCTTTTTTTAGTCTTACTTGTTCTTCTAAAAGGTACTGCCATAGTTTCACTCCTTCCTTTCGTCCAAAAGCTGTGTTAAACATGCTAGTCTTGGATCGATTTTATCTTCTTCATTTTCTTCTTCACCTAATTGCCAACCTTCGCCGCTTAATTTTGCATCTTTTACTTGTGTTATGCTAATAGGCACTTCCAGTACAATATTTTCCCACAAAACACTCATAATATCAAGTATATTTTGCTCTTTTTCGTAATATTCTTTAAAATATGGGTCATTTAGACTATATTCTTCCTCTATTTCAATAGAAAATGGATGCTCAATAGTTTCTAAGGTAATACTATCTAGTAAACTCATAATTCCCGTTAAATGAAGATTAATTTCTAATATCTCCGCTGAATTATAATAAATAATACCTTTTAAATGTAACCCTTTTAAGTCTTTTATGTCGGCATTATTATAAACGGTTTTATCTATAACTATATCCTCATCATATGTAAATCGGTCATTAACTTTTAATTTATTTAACTCTATTTGCATTGGTAACCACCTTTTACATTATATTATAAAAATCTTTTTTTCTCAAGTTTAATTTTTTTAGAGATTTTATAAGTTTTTTTTGTTATACTTAGGTTGTGGTGATTAGTTATGGACGCTGTTGGAATAATTTGTGAATATAATCCCTTACATAAAGGGCATATTTATCATATTGAAGAAACTAAAAAGTTATTCCCCGGAAAAGTTATAATTTTAGTTTTAAATGGGTACTTTTTACAACGTGGTGAAGTAAGTACATTATCCAAAGAAAATAAAACAAAATTAGCTCTTATTTATGGTGTTGATTTGGTGGTAGAGCTTCCCTTTATTTTTGGAACACAAAGTGCAGATATTTTTGCGGATGCAAGTATTAAAATACTCAACCATTTAGGTTGCAAAACAATAGTATTTGGAAGCGAATCAAATAATATTGAATCTTTAAAACAAGCTGCTCTTCTTCAATCAACTCCAGAATATAATAATAGAGTAAAAAATTATCTTGATGAAGGTCTTAATTATCCAACTGCTCTTGCTAAAGCATTAAATGTTGATACTGAAATTTTTAATCCTAATGATTTATTAGGTATTTCTTATATAAAAGCAATTTATAATAATCATTTTGAAATGGATGCTATATCTATTAAAAGAACTAGTAACTATCATGATTTAGATAGTAATGACGAAATTATTAGTGCTAGTAATATCCGTAATAAACTCAAGAATAATGAAGATATTTCTTTATATGTTCCAAGAAAAGTGATTGGATGCATAGAAAATATAAGTTTGAATGATTTGTTTCCTTTTATTAAATATAAAATACTTACAGATTATGATTTAAGTAGGTATCTTACTGTTGATGAAGGTATTGAACACAGACTAAAAGAAAAAATTGTTGATGCTAAAAATTTAGAAGAATTTATATTTTCTGTTAAAACTAAAAGATATACTTACAATAAAATATGTAGAATGCTCACTCATATATTAGTTGGTATACCTAAAGAAATAAACAAACTGGCTAATATAGATTATATTAGAATTCTTGGTTTTAATACTCTTGGTAGATCCTATTTACATGATTTAAAAGATTTGGAAGTTGGCTTAGTACCTATTCCTAATAGTTTAACTTACAAATTTGAAATGCTTGGAGCACAAGTTTATAGTTTGATAAGTAATAATAAAGTTATTAATTTTGAAAAAAGCAATAAACCTATTTTCTTTGAATAGTTATTGCTTTTATTTTATGTTATAATAGCAACTTAGGTGAATCTTATGAGATTATATTTAGAGTTATTAAATCTTATAAAAAATATTGTTTTTTTAAAGAAAAGTAATGGTGAAGCAATAAAAATATTTTGTCGCAATAATGGTTTAGCGTATATTAAACTTGCGCAAATATTAGCAACGCAAAATTATGGGGATATTTTTACAGAAAAAGATAGAAAGGATTTAGAAGAAATTTGTGATGATATAAATCCCTTGCCATTTTCAGACATCAAAAAGATTTTGGAAACAGAATATGGTAATTTAGATGACATGTTTACTACTATAGATGAAAATCCAATTGGAGCCGCTTCTATTTCTCAAGTTCATAAGGCAACCTTAAAAGATGGTCGAGTTGTAGCTCTAAAAATTAAAAGAAAAGACATTACTAGCACATTGGAAAAAGATTTAAAAAGACTTCAAATAATTGCAACTAATTATATTTCTTTTTTAAATAAACATCATTGGGTTGGACGTATAGTTGATAAATTTATACCAATTCTTAATTTAAGCAATCAAGTGGGCATTGATAAAGCCTTCATTTTATATTATTCGTGGATTTTAGATGAAACTGATTTTAAACATGAAGTTCAAAATATTAAAGATTATACAAACTTTGCTCGTCAAGTTAATGGACAAATACCATCTACAGTAGACATTGTAATTCCTAAGGTCTATGAAGAACTATGTGGCGATAATATTATTGTGATGGAATATATACCTTACAAAAACTTTAATCATATAAATGATGAAGATGCTAAAGTTAAAGCTTTGAATAGTTATATTCAACTTAGTTTTCATGCGATGTTCCATGGCATAGAAGTTTGTTTTCACGGAGACCCACATGGAGGTAATATTTATTTAGATGATAATGGTAATATTGGTTTTTTAGATATGGGTCTTCTTTTTAAATTATCTAATGAAGATATTAAATTAACTAAAGATTTTTTCTTTAGTGCCTATTTAGGTGATAGTCAAAAACTACTAAAAATTCTTACAAGGTATTCTTCATTAAGCAGTGAAGATGAGAATAAACTTAAAGTAGAATTAGTTGATTTTTGCTCACACATAAATGAGAAAACTATTACGGCATATTTTACGGATATGATTGCTATTTGTTTAAAATTTAATATATCCCCACCTGATTTTTTATTTTGTATGGCTAAGGCATTCATTTGTTTAAATGGTATTAGTTCTTTATCTAACAATAATGTTAAAGGTTTTGAATTATTGCAAAAACAAGCTTTAGAATATCTTATAACTGAAAATATAAATAACGTAAAGGATCTTGGTGTCAAATTGTTAAAATTATCTCCAACAATAATACATAGTGGATTAAATTTTGTTCTTAAAAAGTCTATTACTCATGATGATTATCAAGAAATAGTAGATACATTAAAAAATGAAGAAACTCGTAAAACACTAAATGATGCTTTAGACTTTCTTCAATTAATTAGCATAATAGGTAAAAATTCTTTAGGAAGATGATTCATTTTTGGCAATAAGGACAAAAGTAAGTGCTTCTTCCTCCTATTTTTATATTCTTGATAGGAGTACCACAAATAGAACATGGTTCTCCTTCTTTTTTATGTACTTTTAGTTTTTGTTGAAAACGCCCTGTTACTCCTAAACTAGATGTATAACTTCGAATAGTTGTGCCTCCCATTTTGATGGCTTCTTCGATAATTTCTTTAGAACCTTTAACAATAAGCTCACATTCTTCTTTAGTTATACTATTGGCAGGTCTTTCAGGATTAATTTTAGCATAAAACATTACTTCATTTACATAAATATTTCCTAAACCGCTTATTATGGTTTGGTCTAATAATACCGTTTTAATTGGAAGTTTTTTATTTTTAAACTTTTCTTGTAAATATGCACTTGTTAAATTTTTATCACCAGGTTCTAATCCTTGTTTTGCAATACTTTCAGTAGTTTCAAGTTCATCTTTTTTAATTAAATTCATGCGACCAAATTTACGGGTATCTTCATATCTAAGGGTTGTATTATCACTAAATATAATCGTTACATGTTCATGTTTTCCTTTAGGTTCTTCGACACTTTTTAAATAAAACTTACCTTCCATGCGAAGATGTGATAATAAATAATGATTATTTGTTTCAAATATTAACCATTTTCCTCTTCTTTTAATATCAATAAATTCATCACCAATTAGGTTTTTAGCAAATGCATTAATATCACTTTCTATCATTGGTTTATAATGAACTTTAACATCACTTATTTTTTTATTTAAAATTCTATTCTTTAAGGTATTTCTTACTGTTTCTACTTCTGCTATTTCTGGCATGTTATTCCCGACCTTTCTTCTTACGTGCTTCATCTAAACTATTAATAAAAGGATTATACTCTGTTTCAATAATTCTTTTTATTTCTTCAGTTGTAATTTTCATTTTATCAGGGCTAAAAATTTCGCTAAATTGTTTTAATCCTAGGCGATATAATCTATCAGTTATGTCTTCTAATTTCTCATAGGCTCCTTCCATAAAATAAGAATCAAAGAAAGCTATAAGTTCATCTTTTTCCTTTAATATTTGGGCGCTTAGGATTCTCTTTTTTAGTTCATTTTCGATAAGAAAATTACTAGCTATATTGGCAACTAATTTATATCCTGAAACATCATAATTTTCATTTATTAGTTTATGCGCTATGTCACTTTCTAATACAGAATTTAATCCCTCTTCTAGTCCAACACCCTTTTCACTTATTACTTCTCTTACTACAGCTCCATCTTTTAATGATAATCTTTCTTTAGTTTCAATGAGACCACTTCTGGTTGTTAATATATCACCATCAATGTCAAACTCTTTATAATAACCTTTTATCATATGACCACATTCATGAATAATAGTTCCTTTTATATAATCTCTTGCTAAATTTAGGTTCGAAATTGCGATAACCCCAGTAGTAGATGTTATTTCAAATTTACCTGATAGTTTATTAAATTCTATTATAGGATACCTAATATATACTCCCGTTGCTCTTTTTAAATCGCCTTCTTTTACAGATTGTTCTCCATATTGATTTTCTAACATCCCCTTAGATTTTAAGCAATCATAGACATTGGTACAATTTACTATTTCGGTATTTAAAAATGCTTCATATATAATTGGCTCAAAATCAACACCAAACTCAAATAATAATTCTTCGTAAATAGACTTTACAAGATCCGCTAGATCTTTAGGATATTGAAACTTATTTATTATGTTATTTATATCCATTATTTAGCCTCGTATAAATCTTTACCTTTGGCAATACCAACTTTTAAAGGTACTGATAACTTGATAACATTTTCCATCACATTTTTTACAATTTCAGTTACAAGTTCTTCTTCATCACTCAAAGTATCTATTACTAATTCATCATGAATCTGTAAAACCATTTTGCTCTTAATATTTTTATTTTTAAACTCTTCATAAACAAGACACATGGCTTTTTTTATGATATCAGCACTTGTTCCTTGAATTGGTGTGTTAAGAGCAATACGCTCACCACTGGAACGAATCATATAATTTTTATTATTTAACTCTTCAATTGTTCTTTTACGATTAAATAAAGTTCTAACACTTCCTGTTGCATAAGCTTCTTTAATTATATTATCCATATAATTTTTAACACCAGGATATAATTCATAATATTTGTTAATAAATTGTTCCGCTTCTTTGCGGTTTATATTTAAATTTTCTCCTAAACCAAAGCCACTTATACCATAGACAATTCCAAAAATTACAGCTTTAGCAGTTGAACGCATTAATTTAGTTACATCACTCTCATTTACACCGTAAATATCAGCAGCAACTTTAGTATGAATATCTTGATCATTGTTAAATGCGGCAATTAATTCTTTAGAATCGGAAATATGTGCTAGAATTCGAAGTTCTATTTGACTATAATCAATACTTAAAAATAAGTCATTAGTGGGAATGAAAGCTTTTCTTACTTTCTTTCCTTCTTCGCCTCTTATTGGGATATTTTGTAAATTTGGTTCAACACTTGATAATCTTCCAGTTCTAGTTAAAGTTTGTTTAAAAATAGTATGTATTTTACCATCAGGATATTTAGCATTTTCAAGGCTTACCGTATATGTCGATAAAATCTTACTGAAATTACGATATTCTAATATTAAATCAATAATTGGGTGCTTATCTCTTAATTTACCTAAAGTAGCAGCATCAGTTTTGTATCCTGTTTGATTTTTCTTTCCAGCACTTAAACCTAAGCGTTCAAATAATACCTCTCCTAATTGTTTAGGACTCGCAATATTAAATTCTATTCCTGCCATAGCATATATATCTTTGGAAATAACTTCTAATTTAGCTTCGGCTTCTTTCTTTATTTCTTCTAATGTATCACTATTAATCTTAACACCAAAATCTTCCATATCAGACAAAACATAAGTAAGAGGCATTTCAATACTTGCAAATAATTCATACATAGATTCTTTTTTTAATTCTTTAATATAATCATCTCTTGTATCATAAATAAATCTTGCTTTTAAAACAATCTCTTTCTTTAAAAGTTCTTGATTTATAAATTTATTCTTTTTTAGTACTTCATAAAACTCTACATTGATACCTCTAGGATTCATTAAATAAGCAATATCATCTTTAGTAAAACTTTCTGTTAAATAAGCAGATATCATTAAATCATAATTGGCTATGATAGTTTCTAGATTATGTCGCCTTAAAATTGTATCTAAAGCTTTAGCATTATATGTATAGACTACTTTATCTTTTAATAATGGTATTAATTTATCTAAATACTCCGGAGTTAAATAATAATTATTTTCACCACTACATACTCCAATACCTAACACATTTCCTTTATGATAATTCTCATCATCAAGTTCAATGTAAACACTTACTGTATCTTCTAAAATAAGTTCGCTAATATCTTTTATTTCTTGAAATTTAATTTCTTCTCTTACAATTTCTTTTTTTTCAAAATTTTTTAATAACGAATAAAACTCTAGGTTTTCATAGATACTTCTTAATTCTTCTTCATTTGTACCTAAATATTTAATATCTTCAAACTCTATATCAAGCGGAACATCTCTAAAAATAGTTGCTATTTCTTTACTCATAAAAGCATTTTCTTTGTCTGTTTCTAGTTTTTCTTTCGTTTTACCCTTAATAAGAGCAATATTTTCGTAAATTCCTTCTAATGAGCCATACTCTTGCAATAATTTTAAGGCTGTTTTATCACCAATTCCTTTAACCCCAGGAATATTATCAGATGAATCACCTGCTAGAGCCTTTAGATCAATAATTTTGATAGGTTCAATTCCCCAATCGGCAAAAAAAGTTTCAGGATTATATTTGATGTAATCTTTTTGCTTTAATAATTTAACATCTACGACAGGACTAATTAGTTGCAATAAATCACGGTCGCTAGAAACAATAGTAGCATCATATTCGGGATCTTCATCAGCCATTTTAGCAAGTGTTCCAATAATATCGTCTGCTTCATATGGTGCTAATTCTAAATATTTAATTCCCATAGCCTTTAATATATCTCTTGCAATAGGCATCTGCATTTTAAGTTCATCAGGTGTAGCACTTCGCCCTTCTTTATAAAAATCATATTTTTCTTTACGAAAGTTTTTACCAATATCAAAAGCTACAGCGATATATTCAGGATTTTCTTCAT
>CAYMVR010000027.1:0-11172 GCA_964393945.1 uncultured Muribaculaceae bacterium
TGTTTTAGGTGATTTATATAAAAAAATGATGATTACATTATCGCTTACTCATTCATCTAATGTATGTTTATGGGTAGGTGGAGGACAATGTTCTGATGCTGTTAAAAGATATGAAATATATAAAGAAATGCATGCTGGTCAAAATGAATTTAATGGTGGCGAAATATTATATAATGGATTATTTGAATCTCTAAATATTGAAGAAATGCGTTGGGTAATGAACAATAATATTGATGATGAAGAAATTCCGTGGTTAAACTACTTTATGAGAGTTAGAGGCGGTGGAGAGCCAAGAAGAGGACCATATCAATACATTCGTTATACTTTTGGTTATAATTATGGTCTTGCTAAGTATTATAGTGCCGAAGAATATGAAAATTGGAACAACAAGTATTATCTATCTAAATATAATATAACTTATCAAACTGGCAAACCTAAATTATGGATCGTATTTGAAGAAGGTTCTGTTTGTGGTGGAATATCTAAAACTGGTTCTAACTTAGACGGTGCGGTAGGAATTCCATCTGCTGTATTAGGTCAACCTGGTCACGCAGCCTTTATTGAATATTCTCAAACTGCTGAAGGTAAAGGAAGATGGAGCCTTAACAACAATATTAGTGGTTGGGCATATTCTGAGAAAAGTGAAAGATTATTATGTGGTTGGGGTTCAAATTCTTGGGATTCATATTATCAAGTAAGTTATATTCCATATGCTCAAGAAGCCTTAAACAATTTAGAAAACTATAATAAAGCTTTAGAAACCATGCTTCTTGCAGACACTTATTCTGAAAATTTAGAAAAACTAGAAGAAATATATAATAAAGCATTAGAATATCAACCATACAATATGGATGCATGGTATGGATTAATTAGAACTTATCAAAGAAATACTGCTAAAACTGCAGAAGATTATGTAAGATTATCAAAAAGACTTACTGATGAGATGTATCATTTCCCATTACCAATGTATGATTTAATGAAATTAATTCAACCTAATTTACAAACAACAGGATACCTTGCTTTACATGATAATTACCTTAGACTTGCTTTACAAAAAGGTGCAGCATTAACTAGTACAAACACTTTTGTTTTACAATATGATGTTTCAAAAGTAATGGCCAATCATTTATTAGGTAACAATGATTATTCTATTGCTTCATTCTCATTCGATGGTGATAATGCCAATAAAATAATGTTAGGAACTAAATATGAAGGATATGGTGTTCGTTGGGATTATAGTTTAGATGGTGGTCATAATTGGACTGCAACTAGTGAACATTCTGTATTATTAAATGCAACTGAATTAAATAATGTTTCTGCGGAAAATGATATCAAAATTCATATAGTTGGATCTGATTATTCTCCTGAAAACATTTATACCATTGATATTACTGAAAATAATATAAACGAGAGTAGTTATTATCGTAATGATTTGGAAAATAGAATTATGGGTGTAGATACTACATATGAATGGCGAAGAAATGAGAGTGAAGCATGGACAAGTTATGCTACTACATCTCCAAATAATACCGGAAATAAAACTTTACAAATAAGACAAGCAGCAACAGGTACCAAACTAGCAAGTAATGTTTTAAGTTTTGAGTTTACAGAAGATAATCAACCGCTTACGAGAAAATATGTTCCTGTATCCCATTTAGCAATTCATAGTTTCTCATCTGAATCAATAGATACTGCAAGACCATATTATGCTCCAAATGCTATTGATGGTAATGCTAATACCTTATGGCATACTGATTTTAGAGAAAACGTTTTAACAACAGGTAATACACCATTCATAACTATAAAATTAGATAAGCCAAGATACATATCAGCCGTAGAATTAAAGCAATTAAAATATCGTAGCAACGATCCTATTTATGCTAAAAATATTCGTATATTAATAAGTGAAGATGGAGAAGCTTGGACAGAAGGCGGAAGAATAGAAAATTGTCCTCAAAATGAAGATCTAAGAGTAATTGATTTTAGTGAAAGTATATATGCTGAATATATAAAAATAGAAATGGACACATATGGTATATTTTCATCTATTTCACTCGTAAATGTTTTCCAAGACATGACAAAAAATCCACGACCAACTGCTGGTATTGCATATAGTCCATCAGAGCCTACAAGTGGTAATGTTATTGCAAGACTTGATAATGTTAGTGCTGAGCATTATGAAATATTAAGTCCTGGTGGCAATACGCATGTATTTACTGAAAATGGTGAGTTTACATTTAGATTTAAAGATACCGACACTAACGTTGAAGGTACAGCCAAAGCTAAAGTAACATGGATTGATCGGACCTCACCAACTGCTACTATCGAATATAGTACAAATAATCCAACAAATAAAGAAGTTATAGCTACATTAAAACCTAGTGAGGATGTAACAGTAACTAATAATACTAATTATAGACTAAACGAAAATGACCAAGTAGTAGATAATGAAGGCAATGTTTTAGAAGGATATACTATTGTTGATGGTTATGTTATTGATGATAAAGGTAATAAAATAGCCAGTGCTAACCCATTAACTTATGAATTTACTAAAAATGGCTCATTTACCTTTGAGTTTGTAGATAAAGCTGGAAATAGAGGTAGTGCAACAGCCACAGTTGATTGGATAGATGTGACACCTCCAAATGCTACTTTAACTTATGATAATTCAGTGTTAACGAATAAAGATGTAACAGTAACTATAAGTTTTAATGAAGAAGCATCAGTTACTAATAATAACAATAGTACAACATACACTTTTACCGAAAATGGTTCATTCGTATTTGAATATAGAGACTTGGCAGGAAATACAGGAACAATAACAGCCAGAGTAAATTGGATAGATAAAGTTGCGCCTACGGCAGAGTTAAAATATGAAAAAGTAGGCAATAAGGTTATTGTTACAGTAACGAATTCGAGTGAAGAAATTACATTTAAGGAAGGTGTTGGAATATACGAATTTACCAAAAATGGTAACTATGAGATTATTTTCTATGATAAAGCGGGGAATGTTGGTAAGTTAACTGCTGTAATAAACTCTCTAAGTAATGGTGGTGGAGGTTCTTCTGGAACAACAGAGCCTGAAGATCCAGGTTCAAATGAAGACCCTAATGAACCAACAAATCCTGATACTCCAACTGAACCAGACACCCCAACAAATCCAGATACTCCAAATGTTCCGGATAATCCTAAACCAAATAAGCCTAACAATAATAAGCCAATTAATACTGATTATCAAAAATTCACAAATAATGGAATAAGTGTTGAAATCCCATCAGGATTAGTTTCTACTGATTCTACATTACAAGCCGAAAGTTTTGAATTACCAGAAGAAATGAAAAATAAATTTGGCCGTGAAAGTGAATATTATGATATGTATATGGCCAGTCCAAGTGGTGAAAGAATTAATTTAAATTCTGATAAAACAATTAAAATAAGTCTTGCTAGAAGAGGAATGAAAGAATTCTTAGGTGTTTATGAAATTACGAGTGATAATCAAATTAAATTAATTGATTATAATGTAAATGGAGATAAAATAGAAATTAAGACTAATAGTCTTGGTAAATATGTTGTTTCATATAATGAACTAAAACCTGTAAGCCCAACAATTGTTATACCAATTGTTAATGGCAAGAAAACTAGTCATGAAATGATAATATTAGGTATATCAGGATTAATCATCTTTGGTGGTGCAGTATATATTTACAACAAAAAAATAAAAGAACAATAAAAGCAATGAAGTGAAATCATTGCTTTTTTACTTAAATAAATTTTTAAATCTTTGCCACAAAGTAACTTTTGGTTGCTCTTTAGTTTTAGCCTCTTCTTTAGGAGCCTTTTTTCCATCAACAACTAAAACAAATTTTGTTTCGCCATCTGTATTATCATTAGTTCCTGATAAAGTTTTATAATCCTCGCCAAGTTTTACTAAAGCTTCGACTTTTTTAGTATTACTTTTTAAATCGTTATTTACAAGATTTGTAATTTTAGAAATACCTGTACGATTAAATGTAACAATTCCAGTTTCTAAACTTTTAACACCAGTATTATATTTAGAAACACCATTTTTAAGTTCTACGGACTTATTTGCTAGTGTTATAAGTGCTTCTTCCATACTTTCTGTTCCACTTGTAAGTTGTTTAGTACCACTTTTAAGTAATAGTAATCCTTCTTTTAATTCTGAAACTAAAGGACTAATTTGTGTTTGAGCATAACTTAATAAAGAAGAACTAGTATTAATATATGTTTGGTTTTGATTCAATAAATATATAAGTTTATTATTAGCATCATATTGTGTTTTTACTTGTGTTAATGTTTGTAGTAATGTTGGATCAGTAATAAGACTTAAATCAATAGTATCAAGATTAATACTTGGATCAATTGCACTAACACTTTGTTGCAAATAAAGGTTGGCGTTTTCTAACTGTGCAATTGCCGTTTTATTACCATTTTGTAACTCTTTTATTTTATCACTATTACTATCACCACCTGTTATTAAACTATCAGCCTTTTCTAGCTCACTTAAAATTTCTGTAACGCCATCATATAATGAAATAGATCCATCTTTAATATCTTTAAATTTTTTAGAAACTAAATTTAAGTTATCACTTATTTGCTTTACTCCATCATTTATAGTATCACCATTTTTGGAAAGTTCTTCTATACCATCTTGTATTTTATTTATTCCACTTTGAAGAGCATTAACTTTTCCATATATATCATTTATGTTATCTAAAAAACTTAAGTCTTCACTAGTAATCACTTTAGGCATCACCATTGAATAAATACTAGCGAGTTCAAATTTAGTTGTATCAAATTCTAAAGTAATTGTATCCATTCCTTTTAAATTATCATTCTTTAAACTTTCATATAAACCTGGCATTGCAACTCCAACAATAATACTTTTAGTACCATTGTTAATAACTTTACCATTTGAGATGCTTATATTTGTTGTATATGTATCATCTAAAATAGTTCCCATTGTAACCATAAAAGGCGTATATAAAACTTCATTTTTACCATTTACTTTTACTTTATGTTTGTCTGTATTGGTATATTTTAAAACCATTTTTATATGACCATTTTTACCAATCATATCTTCTAATTTCATTTCAGTATCATTTAAATAATAAGAAATTTTAAGTTGGACAGGTAATTCATTTTTTATATATCCTTGATAATAAACATCTTTACCATAAGAATTCCAAGTAATTTTATTATCTATTCTTTTATAAGCATAATCATTACTAAGATTTAAAACATCCTTAAGAGTTGTATAATCTTCTATTGTATCTAATCCTTCATTATTATGTATTTTATTATTAACGATAGTGTTCATAACAGTTCCATCATAATTAAGTTTCGAATAAACAGTTTCATATTTAGTAAGAGCCGAAGTTTGTAAAGGTGCAATTGTAAATAGGACTCCACTAAGTAACATTATTTTATTTATTTTTTTAATTTTCATTTATAACATCCTTTCTAAATTTTGTTGTTTTCATAATTAAAGAATCAAGAAGTAGTAAAATCGAAGGTAAAATTGTGATAACAACGATCATACTAACTATGGCTCCGCGACTAATTAAAGTACATAGGGAACCAACCATTTCAAGTTCTGAGTATAGACCTACTCCAAATGTTGCTGCGAAGAAACACATACCACTAACAAATATTGAATTTCCTGAATATGTTAAAGTTTCCTTCATAGCTTTATTTTTATCTAAACCAGATTTTCTTTTTTCTAAATAAGTTGTAGTCATTAAAATCGCATAATCAATTGTTGCTCCAAGTTGAATAGTACCAAGTACAATAGGAGCCACGAATGGTAAAACATTACCACCAAAATATGCGATACCCATATTTACGAAAATAGCAAATTGAATCGCCGTTATAAGTAAGAATGGTAGACTAAATGATTTTAAGACAATAAATAGAATTAAGAAAATACAAATAATAGACCAAGTATTAACATTTTTAAAATCCATATCACTTATGTTAATTAGATCCTTCATAAGTGGACCTTCACCAGCCACAATGGCTTTTTCGTCATACTTTTTTACAATATCATTTACCATCACAATTTGTTCATTTAATTCATCACTAGCAACATCATAAAGGGAGTTAAATAGTAACATTTGATACTGATCATTTTCAAAAATACTAACTATATCATCTGGTAGCATTTCTTCTGTGACACCTAGATTTTTAATTTTATTAAATGTAAGAACAAAATCGATTCCTTGGGTGTTTTCTAATTCTTCAACTAAAGCACTCATTTGCTCAGTTTTAATATTTTTATCAAGTAAAACGATTTCGGCACTAACAATATCAAATTTTTCTTTGAGTTCATTATTGGCAATTACACTTTCTAGTGTATCAGGTAGTGTTTTATCAATCTTGTAATAGACATCAATTTTGGAATTAGCAAGATAAAAAGGCACTAATAAAATTAGGAAACTAACGAATATTCCTTTATGATGTTTGATAACAAAATTATATATAGCATCAAACTTTGGAATTATCATTTTATGTTTAGTTTTATTAATTAAGTTATCGAATATAAGAAGTAAACTTGGAAATACTGTAAGAACTGTAATTACTCCTAATAATACACCTTTTGCCATAACAATACCTAAATCAGAACCTAGTGTTAAATTCATAGCACATAATACTAAGAACCCAGCGATAGTGGTCAAACTACTTCCCGTAACACTTGTAAATGTTTCTTGGATCGCAGCACTCATGGCTTCATTTCTGTTTTTAAATACTTCTTTTTTCTTCTCATAAGAGTGATATAAGAAGATAGAAAAATCTGTTGTTACTCCTAGTTGCAAAACAGCCACTAAGGCTTTTGTAATGTAGGATATTTGACCTAAGAAAACATTACTTCCTAAATTATAAATTATCGCCATACCAATATTAGCAAGGAGTATAAAAGGAACAATATAAGAATCAAGTGAGAATTCCAAAACCAATATACATAATACGACGGCAATAATAATATAAATAGTTATTTCTTTGTTAGATAAATTCATTGTATCAAGTACCATGGAACTCATTCCACTAAGTCGAACGTCGTCACTAGTTATATCACGTATTTCTTTTACGGCCTCAATAGTTTTTTCGCTAGATATAGAATCGGAAAAAGTGATAAATAACAAATCAGTGTTATCCACGTGGAGTTTACTAGTTATTTCACTAGGTAGCATCTCAACAGGTATCGTAGTTCCTATCACATCATATAAACTAGCCACCTTGTTAACACCTTCAATTTTTCTTAAATCGCTTTCTAACTTAATGATATCTTTACTAGCCATATTTTCTAATATAGCAATTGAATAACCACCCATACCAAAATCATCAGTTAAGACATTTTGTCCTTTGATAGTTTCAATATCGCTAGGTAGATAAACTAAGATATCATAGTTAATTTTTGTAAGAGCATTACCAACTATTGATAAACAAAATAGTATAATGGCAATACCAATAACCATATTCTTATGTTTGCAAATGTAATCTGCAAATTTTTTCATATAAAACCTCCAATCGCTAAACATTTTATTATAAATATTAAAAAAGATGAAACACATAACGAATTTATTGTATGATAACCAACACTTATCCAAAAATGTATGTATAAATAAGCAACAATGTGTTTGATATGTTTACAAAATCATTTTGATTCTATATAATGGTATCAAGGTGATTGGTATGCCAAATAAAAAAGATTTACGAATCGTAAAAACAGAAAATTTAATATATGAAACACTAATAAATCTCTTAAAAGAAAAACCTTTTGAAGAAATAAAAGTTTCGGATATATGTAGTAAGGCCCTTATTAATAGATCAACCTTTTATGCTCATTATAGCGATAAATATGAATTAGTATATTCATTTATTAATACACTAAAACAAGAACTTAGTGCTGCAATTAAAGAAAATATGAAAGATTTTAATACTAAAGAGTACTATATTGAAATGATAAACTTAGTTTTAAGTCACTTAGAAGAACGAAAAGAAATTTATTATTCGATTTTAATTAACAACCGCAACAGTATAGTTATGGATATCTTTTTAGATGTTATAAATAAAGATGTCAGTGAAAGACTAGAGCAAATAGAAAGAGAAGAAATACCAAGTAAAGTTATTTCAACCTTTTATATTGGTGGCGTAACTAGTCTATGTATGGAATGGCTAAAAAACAATAGTGAGTACTCTAAAGAAGACATTATTCACTATCTATCTTTACTGATGCAATAAAACAAAAACTTGACAAAATCCCAAAATAGTATATAATATACCACTCAAAGGAGGGATTTATAATGAAAAAAATGATACTAGCCATTTTTACACTTGTTGTATCTATGAGTTTTATTACTACTAGTGAAGCAATGGCAAACGAAATGATTTTAGATTATGCTACTAAGACACACCTTATAGGAGGTAAATCAGTTAAGTTATCAAATAGTGATGTCTTAAGAGTTGAAAGATTCTTATTACAAAACGAAGTAAATGATAACGAAGCTAAAGAAATTATTAACAAATTAGACCAAATTAAGGTTATCTTAAATACTGAAAACGTAAGTGATTTAACAAAACTTAGTGAAGCTAAGAAAAAAGAAGTATTATCACTTGCAACATCTGCTGCTGAAGTTATAGGTGCTAAAATTACTTATAATAATACTGATAAAACTTTAGTAGTATATGATAAAAATGGTAAAAAGTTTGATACTATTACAATGAATTCATATTTAAAACAAACTGGTAATAGTAACGTAATCTATTATGTATCTGCTGCAACTTTATTGTTAGGTGCGGTAGTTATTAGAAAGAGCAGAAATGCTTAATTTAAAAGAAAAAAACGAAAAGAAAGAATTGATTAAAGCAACTATTGAAACATTTATAGTTGCTTTTTTCTATTCTGTCCTTTTTATAATCGTTATAAATATCCTTTTTGGAGGTTTTATTAAAGATATAACCTCATATTTAAATTTAATTACCATAAAAACAACGGAAGAAAAACTAAAAGAAGTAAACCTAGATAGTACCAAGAGTAATCTCGTGAACTATCCAGAATATGGAATGCGTTATGCAACTATTACTATTCCATCACTAAGTATTAATCTACCAGTTTATTATGGTGATACGAGTTCCATATTAAAACTAGGTGTAGGTCATTCTAGTGGCAGTTATTTTCCTGGTGAAGGAGGATCTATCCTTTATATGGGACATAATACCAAAAATATGTTAAAAGAATTAAAAAATATCGAAAATAATTCTATTATTACAATAGAAACAACCTATGGTACTTTTAATTATAAAGTTTATAACAGTAAAGTTATTAACTATAAAGAAACAGAAGAAGTGCCAATAGAAAGAGAAGAAGAAGTTTTAATGCTTTATACTTGTTATGAGTCTTTAAGATTTGGTCATACGGAAAAAAGATTTGTCGTGTATGCGCGACTAGAAAGTAAAGAATTAAAGGGGGATAATAATGAAAAAAATAACTAGTTATATCCTAGGTTTTATTTTAAGTATTTGTTTAGTAATACTAACTATTCTAATTGCTTTAAATATTGTTTTTAGTGAAAAACATTTTCAAAAAATAATAGATAAGAATAATTATAAAGATGCTACTTACAAAAGTATTTTATCAGGCTTTGAAAATATAATTATGCCTCTAGATATAGAACTTGATATAGAACAAATTATAACTAAAGACTTAGTAAATAGTGATTTAGATAATTTAATTAAGAGCATATTTCATAACGAAGAAATAAAATTAAATACTGAGTCTATTAAAGATAATTTCCTTGAACTTGAAAAAAATAATATTACTAACGAAGAAGAAGAGACTGCATTAAATGAACTAGCAAGTAAATTAGAAAGTGTATATGAAAGCGAAATATTATATTCTAAGAGTACTATTAAAGATATTTCAAATTATTTAAATACAATAAAAGACTTAATTAATGTATTAATCATAGTTTTAGGATTAATAATTATTAATTTAAGTGCTATCATGATATATTTATTAAAAGAAACCAAAATTTTAAACGCCTCTTTTCTAGCAAGTGGCTTAATTATATTCATAATAAAATTTTTAATTGGAAATTCCTATTTGAGTATTCTTATAATAAATAAACATTTTACAACCTTTGTTATAGAATTAATAAATGACTTTATAAATTTAACCATAATATTTGCAGTAGTATTTATAATAACTAGTCTTGCAATAAGAATTTATAGTATCCTTAAATCAAGTCATATAAAAACATCAAATAAATCTCTAAATTCCTAATTATATGTCTTTTAGCGTAAACCTTAAAAACAAAAACTTGACAAATTATTAGAAATATGATAAAATCTTTAACAATTAAATGGGGGTTTAATGGTTATGTATGATGAAACAATAAGTCTTACATTAGAAAATGAAAGAAAGATAGAGAAAAAGCATTTATATCCAGTTATAAAAAGATTTTTCGATATTTTATTATCTGGGTTAGGCTTAATTATTTTATCACCAGTTTTCTTAATAGTAGGACTAATAATTAAATTAGATTCAAAAGGTTCAGTATTTTATAAACACAAAAGAATAGGTAAAAATGGTGAAACAATTTACCTATACAAATTTAGAAGTATGTATTCCGATTCTAAAGAAAGACTAGAGGAGTTATTAAAAGATCCAGTAGTAAAAAAAGAATGGGAAGAAAACTTCAAATTAGATAACGATCCAAGAATAACAAGAATTGGTAAAATCTTAAGAAAAACATCTTTAGATGAACTTCCACAGTTAATAAACATCTTTAAAGGTGAAATGTCTATCGTTGGACCAAGACCAGTAATAGATGGTGAGATTGATAAATACGGATTTAGAAAGAGAAAATTCTTAAGTGTAACACCAGGTCTTACCGGATGGTGGGCATGTAATGGTAGAAGTTGCACTAGTTATGATGAAAGAATGCAATTAGAACTATATTATGTTGATAATATTAGTTTAAAACTAGATTTAAAAGTTATAATGAAAACAGTTGTTTCTGTTCTAAAAAAAGACGGAGCAAAATAGAAAATTAAAACTATATAGTGGTTATACATTATATAGTTTTTTTAGTTTTACATTGATGTTACCAAGCATTCCATGTTATACTTATTATAAGTAAAGATAGGATGTGA
>CAYMVR010000028.1:0-11117 GCA_964393945.1 uncultured Muribaculaceae bacterium
ATGAGTGAGAAGATGCAAGCAATTTTGCAAATGTTTGAATTTGATGGGGATGTAGTTAGTGTTGTAGAAAATAACCAAGGGAATATAAACGCTACTTATGTAGTTACAACAAATACAGGTAAAAAGTATTTATTACAGAAAATTAATACTTATGTTTTTAAAGAGCCTCATTTGGTTATGAAAAATATTGAATTTGTTACAGATCATATTCAAAAAAAATTAAATCAACAAAATGATTCTAAACATAAGACTTTAACTATTATTCCTACTAAGGATAATGAGAATATGGCTACTTATATTAATCAAGATGGAGAAAAAGAATATTATCGTGTTTTCTTATTTATTGCTAATTGTATTAGTTTTAATACTTTTGATGAATGTGGTGATAAAAAAGAACAAGTAGCTTTTAATGTTGGCAAATGTTTTGGTAATTTTCATAAGTTATTAAGTGATTTTCCTATTAGTATGTTATCTTATACTATTCCAGATTTTCATAATACACCACAAAGATTTGAAAATTTGCTTTCTAGTATTGAAAATAATGTAACTAATAGAGCTTTGTCTTGTTCACAAGAAATAGTTTATTTAATATCTAAGATTAAGGAATGTTCGATTATTCATAATTCTTTAGGGAAAAGTATTCCTTTACGTGTAACTCATAATGATACTAAATTAAACAATGTATTAATTGATGAAGAAACATTAGAGGGTGTCGCAATTATTGATTTAGATACAGTTATGCCAGGATCTCTTCTATATGATGTGGGTGATGGTATTCGTTCGGCATGTTCTAATGCTTTTGAAGATGAAACTGATTTAAGCAAAGTTTTTATAAACGTTGATTTAGTTAAGAGTTACTTAAAAGGATATTTATCGGAAATGGGAAGTTTTTTAACTTCTGATGAAGTAACTTATTTAGGCCAATCAATTCGTATTTTGACTTATGAATTAACACTTCGGTTTTTAACAGATTATATAAATGGTGATATATATTTTAAAACAAGGTATCCGGAACATAATAAAGATCGTTATCTAAATCAATTTGTTCTTTTAAAAGATATAGATAAAAAATTAGATGATATAGATTCTTTTATTAGAGAGTTTATGGCAACAAACAATTACAATTAAGTGTTAAATTAGGTGGTGTTAATTATAGAAAATGTTAGTTTTTATTTTACTGAAGATGGAGAATATGCGCCAAAAGAAAACTTGCCTTTTGTTAAGCGTGAGGATGTTGTAGCTATTATAAAATATGAAAAGAAGTATCTATTTCTTTATTGGAATAAACTTAATTACATGTCATTAGTTACGGGTGGAGTTGATTTAGATGAGAACAAGGAAGATGCTTTATTAAGAGAAGTTTTAGAAGAAACAGGTTATTTTGATATTAAAAGTGTTACTAAAGTGGATTGTATTAATGTATCAAGGTTTTATGTAGCTCATAAAAACCAAAATAGAGAGGCTATTTATTATCCTTATTTGGTAGAATTAAATTCTTTGAATAAAAGAGATATAGATGAACTAGAAAAACAAGAGCATACTTGTATTTGGATAGATGAAAAAGAAATTAATAATTTAAATTTATTTGAAAATCATAGAAAAATGCTAGAAAAAGCATTGGAAGTTTGATAAGATAATTTGTGATGCGGAGGTAAAATATGCCAAGAGATATTTTAGAAAAAGAACTTGAAGTACTTAAAGCCTATTTAGTAGAAGATGTAAATAGGCTGAATAGTGAGTTATTAAGTGAAGGTAGTAGTTATATCTATACCTCTAATACTCCTATTTCAGTTTTAATTGATATTCATAAAAAACTTAGAAGAGAGCAACAAAAACGATATCAAAATTTAGGTGGTACCGATGGTGGTAGAGGAAGGTAGAATTACTAGCAATTAATTATTTAATTGTTTTTTTATGTAAAAATTTTGGATAATGGGTACTTCTTTTGTTCAATATATGTTAGAATAAAGAAAAGGAGATAGATTATGGATAATATTAAATATAAAAGAGTTTTATTAAAACTTAGTGGAGAGGCTCTTGCTGGTGAAAATAAGGTTGGAGTTAATGCTGAAACTGTTGGTGGGTTATGTGATAAAATCAAAGAACTAATTAAAATGGGTGTAGAAGTTGCTATTGTTGTAGGTGGTGGTAATTTTTGGAGAGGTCGTAATGGACATGAAATGGAAAGAACTACGGCTGATTATATGGGAATGCTTGCAACTGCAATGAATGCCTTGGCTCTTCAAGATGCTCTAGAAACAAGAGGCATTCAAACTAGAGTTCAGACTGCGATTGAAATGCGTGAAATTGCAGAACCTTTTATTCAAAGAAAGGCTGAAAAACATTTATCTAAGGGTCGTGTTGTAATTTTTGCTTGTGGAACTGGGCATCCTTATTTTACAACAGATACGGCTGCTGTATTACGTGCTATTGAAATGAAAGCAGATATTATTTTACTTGGTAAAGCTATTGATGGTGTTTATTCCGCTGATCCTAAAATTGATGCAAGTGCTGTTAAGTATGATCGTATTACATATCTAGATGTTTTAAATAAAGATTTAAAAGTTATGGATTCTACGGCGACGGCTATGTGTAGAGATAATAATATGCCATTACTAGTATTTGGAATTGCTGATGCTGAGAATATAGTAAGAGCAGTTAAAGGCGAAATAGTTGGAACTATAGTAGAGAGTTAACCTTGTATTTATAATTTAAGTAAAAAACACTAACGATTAAGTTAGTGTTTATTTTGACATTAATTTAATTTTAATATCGGTTTCTTTATTATTTCTTATAATTGTAACTTTCATTTCTTCCCCTACTTTATGTTTATATAAGTAGTATCTTAAATAAGCTGCGGATGATATTTCATTATCATCAACCTTTGTTATTATGTCACCTTTTTCTAATCCAGAAAGATCAGCTGAACTTTTTGCTTCAACATCAGTTACAATTACTCCTTTAGTAATGTCTGCTTCTCTTATTAAAGAATAATATTCTCTAGAGTAGTATGCATCAATTACATCAAGCATATAAACTCCTAAGTATGGTCTTTCAACTTCTCTGCCTTTTTCAAGTTGTTCTGCGATTTCAAGAGCATTTTCTATAGGTATGGCAAATCCCATTCCTTCAATTGATTCACTGGCAAGTTTAATTGATGTAATTCCAATTACTTCGCCATTTGAATTGGCTAGTGGTCCTCCACTATTACCATTATTTATAGCAGCATCTGTTTGTAATGTATTAACAACCATTGGTGTTTTAGTAGAACCACTGGTCATTTCAACTCTTACTAAACGGTCTTTTCCAGATAATATACCTCTGGTAACACTCCAAGAGTATGCGTTATCTAGTGGTGCTCCGATAGCAAATACAGTATCACCTAAACGAGTTTCGTCATTGTTTCCAATCTCTGCAATATTTTTTCCATATTCTTTTCCAACTGATAAGACTGCAATATCAGAATATACATCACTACCAACTACGTCTGCTTTAACAATAGATCCGTCAGTAAATGTTATATATACATCATCAGCTTCTGATATAACGTGATTATTCGTTAATAAATAGGCTTTTTGATTATCTGTTTTATATACAAATCCTGTTCCTTGAGCATAAGCTTTGCCATTTATGTAAGTATTAATTACAACAACAGAATCGTATAATTTTTCGACAGCATCCGCTATTCCATTTTCGTTTACTGTAACTTCCTTTTTTAGCCTTGTTTCAGTAACTTCTTTGGTGTTTGGGAAAAAGTAAAATATTCCAAACATTGAGGCCATTCCAATAAAATAAATGACTATAAGTATTATCCCATTTCTTAAAGTTTTGTTTTTGGGTTTATTTTCTTCCATTTTAATCCATCCTTACTATATCTTTGTAATTTTTAGGGAACCCCATTTTATCAAGTACTTTGTCGATTTTAATTGTTCTTAGGCGTCCTGCAAGATAATCAATTTCATAAGATATCTCATTTAACATCATATGAAAGTCATCTTTACGTAATAATTGCTTTAAAATAATTATTAGTGCAAATAAATCATTAATACCATATATGTATTCGCCATTCATTTTGGGAATGTTTAAATCATTATGATATTTTGTTGCAGGTATTTCTTTTTGCGTTCGATGATCATAGCATATATCTTCATGAGCACATAGATTTCGATAGTTAGCAATGATTGGGAGATATACGAGCATATTTTCAGCTTTGGTATTGAACATACTGGCAATACTGTCTTGGTCTTCTTTTTTTAGAATGGTAAATAATTCTCCAACTATACCAAAAGATAAAACTTTAACAACTATCCAAAGAGGAACGTATCCGTAATTACTTTGGTAATGCTTTGTTGCACTATGTTGAGCACCATTAATTGTTATTTGGCGTTTAACCTTTTTTAATAAATCATTTACTTGTCTGGCTTTCTTTGGGTCTTTTGAAAAGTTACGAGGATTTAAGTAATTCTTTTCTTTAAAACCATATAATCTTGATAATTCGTAAGAAATAATACTCTTGATGTTGTTTTCTAATATTAAAATGTTTTTAAATAAAATGTTTCTTAGTTGACGATCAAAATAAAATAAAGCATATATTTCTCTAAAACTTGTGCCATCATTGAATCTTCTGTCAGTTTGAGATTTCATAAATAAATAACGATATCCATTTATGAAGAAATAATTCTCTCTTAGTAAGATTTCTTTTACGTATTCTTCATCATAGATTGTAAGATTCTTATTACGCATTATTTCAATTTGTTCTTCTAGAGTCTTGAATATTTTTTCCATATCTTCCACCTATTATAACATTATACCACAAAGAACAATATTATTATAGATGTTTTACTTGTTTTCTTTGTTAAGAAAAAGTGAAAATTTGGTGAAGAATGTAATTTATGGTATAATATACTTGAGGTGAAGGATATGCCAGCGACATATACACATCATCAATTTACGATAGATGTTTTAAAATCATTAGATAAATCTATTGAAGAACAAATAGATGTTGATTTTTTTAATTTATTTGGCAAGAGTTTCGATATTTTGTTTTTTTCAAAACCTGGCTTGGGTTTTTATGCTCATAATCATAATGTTAATCTTTATTTTCAAACAATTCTAGATTATATTAAGCAAAATAATTTATATCAAAATCCTCAAGTTCTAGCTTATTTGTATGGCTCTATTTGTCATTATGTTTTAGATTCGACGGTTCATCCTTTTGTCTTTTATAAAACAGGTAAATACGTTAGTAGTGATAAGTCTACTAAAAAATATTTGGGTAAACATAATTATATGGAATATATGATTGATGCGATATTGTTTCAAGAAAAAAACAATATACCAATTTATAAAACCAATTTAAAAAAGTTTATTTTTCCTAAACTTGCTTTTTCTAAAGAATTACTGGGAACAATAGATTATGCTTATTTTAATACTTTTAAAGAAGAACATGCTGGCAAGATAATTAAAAAGGGTTATAGAAACTATAAATTTGCTGTCAAATATCTTATGTGTTCGAGGTTTGGAATTAAAAAAATACTATATAAAGTATTAGATTTTTTCCCTATCGTTAGGGGTAAGAAGCCATCATGGTGTTGTTATCATATTAAAAAGTTTGATTTATCAGTTCTTAATTTAGAACATAAAATATGGTATTATCCAGTTGATAAAAATATTAGTTATCATTATTCGTTTTATGATTTGTATGATATTGCTATTGAAAGAGCTCGAAATTTAATTATGGAATTAGATAATGTTTTTAAATCTCCAGATCCCGACTTTAAGAAAGTATTACGTAATATCGGTAATTTAAATTACTCTACTGGTAAACAAGCAGATAAGAATTTTAAAATGCGCCACTTTGAATATTAAAAAAAGCCATAATTGGCTTTGTTTTTGTCTTATTCTTGTATTTTTGATAATTCTCTTTTATAATATAGTTTGAGCGTTAGCTAGCAATTCGTTTTATTATTTAAATAACTCTCTTAATTTAAAAATTATATAACCAAAACTACATCACTCTAGCTAACGCTCTATTTTAATTATAATAGTTTATTAAACTTTTAGCAATTATATTTGCTAATTTTTTTTGATACTTTTCATTATTTAACAGTTCTCTTTCATTATAATTTGATAAGAATCCACATTCAATTAATACACCTGGAATACTTAGTTTACTATACATATATGTTTTAGATGGTATCTTTTTAATCTCTCTATTATGTTTAGTTTCCTCATTTAAGCCTTCTTGAATGTATTTTGCAATCTCTTTATTTTTATCGTTATTATAGAATACTTGTGGGCCACTGTAACTAGTATCATTTAAGTAATTTAAATGGATTGACAAATACAGATTAGCCTTACTATTATTAATTAGATTTATACGATTATCAAAATCGCTTTTTTTTCGCCATTTAGCATTTGGTGAAGATAAATCATAATCTCCTTCTCTTGTTAATATGACACTGGCTCCTAGTTTTGTTAGTTCTATTTCTAAGTATTTACTTATTTCTAAATTTATTTTACTTTCATCAATATTGTTACTTGTGGTTCCAGGGTCTTTTCCTCCATGTCCGGGATCTACAATTATAATTTTACCACTTAATGGTAATAAAGCTTGTACTTCTTTGTTAATAAACATACCACTTATCAACAATGTGATTAATGTTATTATTTTGATTATCTTTTTCATATTACAATATATGTTAAATTAAAAAAAATAGCATATGCTATTTTCTACCTCTAGGTAAATATTGTTTTAATTCATTAACCTCAAGTTGGGCATCTACTCTTCTTTTATCTTTTAGCATTGATAAATATTCTTCGCCAAAAGTTTCAGTCATAAATCTTTTTAATACATCACTAAAATCTCTGGCATTATTTCCTAAACTTTCCATTGCAAAATCGTAGATAACGACTGTTGGATTATAAAGCAGCCCACTCATACTTTCTACATACATATAGCGTGCTCCATTTATATCACGACGATCTGGCTCACTACTAATGTTGACAGTATCTACATATGGCTCTTGTCTTGGAATTCCATTTTTATCATTTTCACTATTTATTTTATCAATACATCTATTTAGAAGATCTATTATATCTTCATCACTTAAACGATTTAAAAAGTGGAATTCCTTAAAGTAATCAATTATACTTTGGCTAATTTCATATTTCATATACGTACTCCTTTTTGGAATATTATAATTATTATAAGTGTTAAAGTCAATAAAAAATAGCCTTTTGGCTATTTTCTAAAATCCATAATCTTCTTTGATTTTCTTTTTGTTTTCTTTGTTGTATCCAACTAAGATTTTGTCATTTTTGCTTAAGATTGTATCAGCAATTTCTTCAAATACCATCTTAGATTTTTTAGTTACACCATCTAGTGTAATAATTGGTTTTACTTTACCTTGATTGTTCATTACCATAATACTTTTTTGAGTCGTTATACCGTATTGTCTTAAACGATATTCATATACCCAAATAATATCTTCATATTTTAGAATATTTAATCCATTTAAGCAACTTATAATGTAATTTCTTGTTAATATTAAATGGGCTCTTTCATAGTGGAATGATTCTTTTTCATCAATTTCATCTTCTATTTTCTTTAACTCTTCATCATCAAACTTTTTGATAGCTTTTTCTACTTTAAATTTGATAACTCCAAATACTATTAGGAAACATACACCGCATAAGTTACTGAATGCTCCTACAACATAAAGAACTGTTGATGTTGTATTTGTTTCTGTTGCGTCTAAATATAAATCACCAAATTTTTTATAGAAATCACTATTTTTAATTTGATATTCTTCATCAACACTATTATTGTAGTATTTTAAAGCAAGTGACTGAATACTACTAGATATAGGTTTGGTTTTTCCATATATTGTTATAGGCTCTTTATTTAAATCTTTGTCTTTTAATTCGTTATACTTGCTATCTGTTAGGGCAACAATATAGAAGTATTTATCGTCCATAGTGATGTATAATTTCTTTGATGTATCATTACTTAATCTAGCAAATTGAACAGGTGTTAATGTAACTTTTAAATTTACATCTATGTCCTCTCTATTTTTTTCGTCACTTTCAATGACATCATTTAAGTATTTGCTGTCTTTTGGCTCTTGGTGATCACTTATGTATGCCGCAGCGTAGCATACCATGGCTAGAACAATACAAGTTAGACCTATTATGAGATTATAGGTTACTTTTTTAAATTCTTTTTTTAACTTTTCATTAGTTAATCTTTTCATATAAACTCCTCTTTTCACAATTATTATAACATAAAACAAAATTTATGAAAACCATATTAATGAACTTGCTTCTCATATAAATATATGTTAGAATTATAGAGGATATATTTGTAATATATAACATGGTGAGTCTTTTTAAATGAAAGGATAAACTATGCTATATGTGAAAGAGACAAGAGGCGATATTTTTAAAGTTATTGGTGCTAATGTTAGATATTATCGAGGTTTATATAATCTTAAAAATCCTAGTAAAAAGATTTCTCAAGCAAAACTGGCTGAAATGTGTAATGTTTCAACTGGTTTAATTGGTTCTTTAGAAACTGGTAAAGTTCAAGGTATTAGTATTCCTGTTTTATGGAATATATCTCAAATATTGGGTGTTAGTATTGATAAGTTTTTTCAAAAACGTTCCTCTTAAAAACCAGATACTTAATTAGTACCTGGTTTTCTTATTATTATTTCATTTGGTTTAGTATATAAAAATTTTTCTTTAGCATATCTTTCTACATATTCAGGGTTTTGTAATTTTTGTACTTCTGCTTTTAAGGCTTCTTCACTATCTAATAAGTCTTTATATGATGTTTCTAGTAATGTTAATTCTTTTTTATTGGCCATTATTTTTAACCAATCTGGAAATATATTAATACACATGAAAGAAATTATGCCAAAAAAGACTACGATAAATAATGTTAGTCTTCGTTTCTCTTTTTTCGTTACTCCTTTTTTCATGAGCACCACCCCTATTTTTTTTTAGTATAACACCTTTTTTTTATTTTTTCAATAAGTAAGCATAGTTTGACATTTTTTCTTAATTTTTTTGTCAATGCTATACTACTTATGGTGCCAAGTATTATCATTATAAAAAAGTAGGGGTGAAATTTTCCATTGTTGATTTTAAATATTATTATGATATATAAAAGTACTATATTATACATAAATAAAATTGTTATTATACTTCTATAAATTCTATTTTGTTTTTTTATTAGACTTTTATTTAAATGTAATAAATAATAATATATAAAACCATATATGAATGAGAATAGTAAAACTATTATTTGTGTTTTGGCATCCATTATTTAAATAGTTTAGCGATAATGCTTTCTTCTTTGTTTTTTTCATTTTTATCTAAATATGTGAAACCATTTATTTTTCCTTTTATTTTAACATTGCCATCATGTGTATCTAAACGCATTATTTCAAGATTGCTTCCCTTTATTAATATAGGACCCATTGTGCTTTCTAGTAAAAATTCTTCACTATCAAAACTGGCAATTTTCTTAATACCTGTAAGTGCTATTTCACGGCGATCTAGCATTTTTAATTCATGTGTTGTGTATGTTACGAGATTATCAGCTTTATCCATTTCGTTTCTCCTTTTGGTTAATTTTATGTTTTCTTTCCGATTTTTATGCATAAAAAAACTTGCCTAAGCAAGTTTATTCAGCTTTATTATATTCTTCAAGAATAGCATCTTCGAACATTTTACGTACATCAGGATTGATTGGATGAGCTATATCTCTATATCCACCAGTAGCAGTCTTTCTACTAGGCATAGCGATAAATAATCCATTATCTCCTTCAATTATGCGAATGTCATGAATGGCAAATGAATCGTCTAATAAAACAGATGCGATTCCTTTCATTCTTGATCCTTCTTTTTCAATTTTGCGAACAGTTACTGATGTAATTTGCATAAATATTTTTTCCCTTCTAAAGTAATATCCTTTACTTATCTCCATTTTATATCAAAATTTGGTAAATAGCAAGTGTTTACTTATATTTTATTTTAATATCTCCAGTTATTATATCTCGATAATTGAAGCATTTCTCTGTTTTACCATCAAAAATGGTGAAAAGATGAGGATAAGTATGCTTTATTATTCCTTCATATATTGTGGTTTTATTACGCATACCATAAACGGTTACCTTAACTTTTTGTCCAACTTTCTTATCTATTTCTTCTTTTATTAAATATGGATTCAATGTTCCTCCTATCTAGGAAATCCTATATACATTAAGCCATTACACTTTATGCCACCCATTCCATCATGACCATATTTTGTTTTATCTAGTAATTCTAATAAATCAACTTGTTTATCTCGCTCTGTTAAGGCTAGAGTGGTGGCAATTATGGCTGGATCTAATGCATGTATATTAACTCTTTTTGGTGAAGAGGCAAAATTGGCTCCGGCTTTAATTAATTCTTCATAGTTTGATTGACATGCTCCGGCGATTATTACTAATTTTTCATGAGATTTTTCATAAATTCGGGCTTGTTTTACAGCTTTTATAAAATTTAGAGTGTTACGGTAGTTTTTAAGATCATTCATATCACCGCGTTTTTTATAATAAGCATCATGGCCTGTTATAATAACAATATCTGGTCTATATTCCTTTAATAATGGAATGATAGTTTCATATATGTGCTCTTCAACTATTTTTTTTCCAATGGCTAGAACGCCTTTTTTTTTATAAAATTCTAAGCATTTTTCTAAATAATCTTTATCACCATCAATATGCAGAATTTTACCGGGAATATAAAAATATTCATTTCTATCTAAAGGAAATTCATTTTCAATATCTTTTATCTCTATCTTAGTTTCTTCTTCAACATTTACGATATATTTTTCTAAATCTTCAGCCTCAGCATCAGCATATAATCTTACTTCAGTGCCTTTTAAATAATATATATTATTTTTTATATTGATGATTTTAAATATGGTATCATGTTTATAACTTTTTCTGGTTACTAAGTCGCCTCTTTTAAGTTCCATTTTAATCACCATTTAATTATATGTGAAGGGGGCTTTAGTTATGATATAAGAAAATAAAAACATTGATTGTGATTAATCAATGTATTAA
>CAYMVR010000029.1:0-1598 GCA_964393945.1 uncultured Muribaculaceae bacterium
TATATTAAAACATTTTCTCCTGCTTCACAATGTTTATAAAAATCTTTAAGACCTATATGAAACTTAGGTTTTTTATATTTATAAACACATAAATAATCTAAATCCATAAATTTTAAATTATGATATTTCTTAAATTTTTCTCTAACATCTGTAAGTAAATCATAAAGACTCATATATTCATGAATACCTTTATTTTTAGTTAAAGCATATTCAAACCAATAAAACTTTTCTTTCTCTTCATAAACGATAAAAGTATGAGTAAATACTTTTTTAGATTCATAATAAACCATAAAATAAGTATTAAATTTCAAACCTAAATTCTTAAAATACGTTCTTTCTAACTCTACGATATCAAAACATGTTCCAAGTGAGTTTTTCATAACCTCTTCTGGAGTAGATAAAACATAATTTTTCTTAAACCCTTTATCTTGCGTTTGATATGTTTTTTGTTCTATATCACTCCAACCATATTCAATACCTTCTAAAACATTTAAAATGTCCATAACATTATTAACTTGCTCCATTTGACTCCACCTGACACATATTATAGCAAATAAAGTATAAGAATTGCAATCTAAAATTAATAAAACTAGAATAATTTCCTATTAAAACATTTTATCCACATTTTCTGGAACATCTTCATTAACAACTTTTTTAATTATTTTTTCCTTTAAATTTTTATTAACTTTCTTTCCTGTCATCTTACTTAAAGTGTCAATAACCTCGCTTAAAGTAGCCTCATCCTTCATATTACCTTTCTGTAATTTCTCTGCCAAACTAATAATAGTATTCTTATCTACCTTAGTTTTCTTTTCCACTTTTTTAAAGAATGAATCATCTAACATAAAAAAAGACCTCCTAACACATTATATGTTAGAAAGCCCTATTTGTTATTTATAATAGTCATAAAAGATATCATCAGGTTTTAATCCAAAAACTTTTGCTATCTTTAGTGCTAAATCATAATATAATCTTCGATTACCATTTTCAATTTGCCAGTAATATGCTTTACAAATACCTAGTTCTTTAGCTACTGCTTCATAAGACATATTTTTCTCTTTTCTTAGTGTTTGTAATCTAAAATTTACATTTGTACTACTTTTCACCATAACTCCTCCACTAGATATATAATATACCAAAAACTTTCCAATGTCAAATTTTGTATAGTTATAACTGGGTAGACATTGTAATAATTTATCAATAATATTAAGTGTAAGGAGTTAATTTAAATGAGTTTAAAAGAAATAGTTGGAATAAATTTAAAATATTATCGTTATAAAAGTGGAAAATCTCAAGAAAAGTTTTATACGGAGTTAGAACTAAACCCTAAATACTTATCTAGTATTGAACGTGGAGAAGAAAATATAAGCACGGATTATGTTGAAGTTTTAGCCAAAAAACTAAATGTTGAAATAAATGATTTAATTTTATTTAATGAATCACATGTTATAACTAAAAAAAGAATTGATGAAAAAAAGAAAGTAAACAACTAAAATAGAAATCGTAACTGATTTCTATTTTTCATTCTTATTTTTAAATTGTAATATTATTGGTGTCCCACTAAAATCAAAATTTTCTCTTATTTTATTTTATAAATA
>CAYMVR010000029.1:1608-11087 GCA_964393945.1 uncultured Muribaculaceae bacterium
CCCTTTATTATTAACATTAAAAGTAAATTTAGGAGGTTGTATTCCTGTTTGACTAACAAAATATATCTTAAGTCTTTTGCCTTTATATGATGGTGGTGCATTTAAACTAACTGCATCCGTTATAACATTATTAAGTAAACTTGTTTTAATTTCCTTATGACTATTTTCATAAGCACTAATAATTTCTGGCATTAAAGTATGAATTCTTTTTTTATTTTTAGCAGATAAGAATACTACTTTTAAATAATCGGCAAATTGAAATTCATTTGCTATTTTTGTTTTCCAATTTTTAATATCTTGATCAGGATTTGATACTGTATCCCATTTATTAACGACTAAAACAACACCCTTACCAGATTCTAAAGCATATCCTAAAATATGTTTATCATGTTCAAGTATTCCATCAAGAGCACTAATTACCACTACACAAACATCAGCTTCATCCATAGCTCTCATGCTGCGTAAGTAACTAAATTTTTCCACATCTTCATATATTTTACCTTTTTTACGTAATCCTGCAGTATCTATTGCAATATATTCTTTTTTATCATAAGTAAATTTCGTATCAATAGAATCTCTTGTTGTACCTGCTACATCACTAACTATTGCACGTTCTTCATTTAATATCGCATTAATTAAGCTACTCTTTCCCACATTAGGTCTACCAATTATACAAAACTTGGGAGTGAGATCCACTTCACTTTGGTCTATAGATAATTCCTTAGTTATAACGTCTAATAATTCAGTAAAACCTAAATTATGTTCACCACTTATAGGTATAATTGTTGGAAATCCGAGTTCATAAAATTCATAAATATTATCTTTTCTTTTAGAATTATCAATTTTATTAACTAAAACAATTACTTCTTTTCCACTCTTAATTAATAAATCTCTAATAAAGTAATCTTGTGAGTCTATTCCACTTTTACCATCTACTACAAATAAAATTAAATCAGCCTCATCTATTGCTAGTTCTGCCTGCATTCTAATATCCTCATTAAAATCTTCACGAGAATTAACAAGCCCACCAGTATCAATTACGGAAAAACTTTTATCTTTATAAGTAACTTTACCATAAATTCTATCCCTAGTAACTCCCGGTTCATCCATGATAATTGACTTTTTTTCTTTAATAAGTTTATTAAAAATTGTTGATTTACCTACATTAGGCTTACCAATTAAACACACACACTTCATAGGCTAATCCTCCCTTTTTTCTAAGTATTTTAACACATTATACTTAAATTAACAAACATTATTTGGTATAACTGCATAAATCTTATTATTATTTAAATAAAGTATTATTTCTACATCATTCATACTTGTATTATCTTTTGGATTAATTACCATTTCTTCTTTATCCGTTTCTAATTTACCAGAAGACACTAAATCAGATACTTTTATTTTTAAACTCTTATGACCTTCATATAACTCTGTACTATTATTAAGTTCTTTTTCATATGCAACACCATAATCTCTAGCAACAGTCTCAATTAAAGCAATTTTAGCACAATATAAATTATCCTTGCTTTTTTTAGATAAATTAATAACTCCAACTGATGCTATAACACTTATTACTGCAAGAATTAAAATAACACATAAAAGTTCAATTAAAGTAAACCCCTTTTTATTTTTCATAACTATCACCTATTTTAATTATAAAATAGATACTTAAAATATGCTATACAAATAATATAATTTGACATTTTAAAAAGCCACTTAGTGACTTTTTCTATATTTATCTAATTTACTATCCACAACCTCAGAAGTTATGCCAGCACCCGTATTAGGAATTTTTCCAGAAATATAAAAATCAACGGCAATACAACATAAAAGCATTATACATATATATACCTTTGTTTTCTTCTTAATTTTATCTAAAAAGTTAGCTATAAAAGGAGCTACAATATAAGTAACAATAGTTCCACCTATTCCAAAAATGAGTAATCCTTCTAAACAAATACGGCCATTTAGATTTAAGAAAAAACCAGTATAATCCCACCATGACATATGATGAACAAGTTCTAAATATACACTTGTCCCATATTCAATAATACCACATACTACCATAGCAAGAACAAAATAAACAAATGGATTTTTACGATATTTTTTAAGTACAATTAAAAGCACTACACACCCACTACCATAAATAGGTAACCAAGGTCCATATAAAGCACCTCGATTAACAAAATTTCCATACTGACATAAATGTAAAAACACTTCCCAAATATAACCTACTCCTGAAAAAATAAAGAAAAGTAAAATATAATCCCAAACTGAATAATCTCGATTATAATCAAAACTAAGCCATTTGCGTTTTGATTCTTTAAGCATATATTCATAAACAGGGTACTCACCAAAGACAATACCGCCATCTAAATTAGAGTCACAAAGTAGATTTGCATTTAATATTCCTTTAGTTTTAGAAAGTTCTCTTAAATACATGTATGCTTCAGCCTTTGTCGCATTCATAACTGGATTCGTAAATACTAAATTACCAATATTAAATGTTAATGCTCCAAGAATTTGCCAACCAATAAAAGATAGATCAAGTTTAAACATTTCCCATTTATAACCATCCATCATATCTCTTGATAATTTAAGAACATCAGAAGCTTTCATATTAGGATTTTCTGCGATTATATAAGGCACCATCATATATGAATAATATTTAATAAAAGGTCCAACAATCGTAAAAGACCAAAGTAAAGTATATAAATTTTTTAAAAACATTGTATACGAAACATGACCTAATTTTCCTATTCGATAAGGAAGCAACAACTTACTAGTTTTAGTTTTGGTATATTTCCTATTTTCAAGACAAAATCTAGCATATCCTACTTCCAAAACTTTACTTATAAATACCCAATAAAATAAAGAAAGAATAGAGCCTAAAATAATAATAACACTAGCCCAAATATGGTCTTTAAACAAAAGTTGATTAATCGCATTTAAGACACCAAATAAATAAGAACCTGATTTCGATACATTATTAACTAAACTACTTAAAATACCTTCTGTGGATTTACTAAATTCAGATACTTGTCCTTCTTTACCACTAATTTCATTTAAAAAATCATTTACTATTTGACTATTATTTTCACCTTTTAATTTAATATTAATATTATCAATACGTTCATGATAAGAAACATTTAAATCATTATTGAATTTAAAGATTGTACCACCAATAAAAAAGGTAAAAACAAAACAAGTGATAATACATACACTCCAATTACGATAAAATGCTCCTCTACCTCGTTTTTTTAACTCTTTTCTATCTAACATAGTACTGCCCCAATCACCAACACCTATATTGTAACATAAAAAGAAAAATTCTTCAATTTTTCCTAAATTACAATTTTGTTATTTTACTAATATATCCCCACTTGTTGTTTCAATTTTAAGTTCATGTTCTCCTCTTGTATTTTTAGTTTTAACATCTCCACTTTTAGTATTTGTTAGAATTAATGCATCATTAAATAATTTAATTTCAACATCACCACTTATACTATTAACATTCATATTGTCTATTAGTTCCAAATGTTTTACTATAATATCTCCACTTGTTGTCTCTATCGCCCCATGTCCTATAAGTGAACCAATAATAATTTCTCCACTTGTAGAAGTTGCCTCAATCAAACTAGTATTAGAAATATTTATATCTCCGCTTGTTGTAGATACTTTTCCATCTTTTAGTGATGCTACTATAACATCACCACTAACCGTTTCAATATTACCTTTAATCATATTTTCTAAAGATACATTTCCACTAACAGTTCTTATATCTCCACTTGAAACATTTTGCAAAGAAATATCGCCACTAGTAGAATGAACTTTATTATTTTCATTTAAAAAATTAACATGCGAATCAATATCTCCACTAACAGTTTTCAAATCAAACAAAATATTTTGTTCTTTTGGTATAGTTAAAACTACTTTTTGACTGCTAAAACAAAAACCAAAACAAAAAGTTGATCCTACTTGCATTACTTCTAAATTATTACCAGTCTTATTTACAGCAATATTTTTCTTTTCTTTATTACTATAAATCTCTAATTTAATTTGGTTAGTATCACCATTTATAATTTCAATATCATAATTCTTTAAATTCATTTTGACTTCATTAATATTATCTATGTTATAACTTTCTTCAAGAATCATTTTACTTGAAATTGCAGGAAATTTTCCTGTCATTCCAAAAATCATAATAAGAATTAAAGCAATTATAATTATACATAACAAAATAATATTTGTAATAACAACCGGTTTACTTTTCATTTTTTTCATCCCCTAACAATAAAATCAAATCTACTACTTTAACTATTAATAGTCCTATAATAAAAATTATCCAAGTATATTCCCATCCAAAGAAATAACTTACAACCAAATAAATAATTAAAGTTAAGAGCATCAAAATAGAATGAACGAGTCTTCTTTTTTTGTTAACACTATTCTTTTTTATAACTTCTTCATCAGATTTAGATAAAAAATAATACACTAATATAACAGCGATAGCTCCCATTGCTGCCAGTGATATAGAAGCAATAACAACATCATTAACACCTATTTCTTCGAATATAGCATCTAAAATACACATTACAAAAAATATAATAATACATAAAGAAAAGGTTAAAGCTTTATTTCGTTTACTAACTCTTACTAAAGTTTCTTCTAAAACAGGATTGCCTCCTCTCAAAAATTCATCAGTTGAAATCTCAAAGAAATTGCAAAGAGGAACAATTTTATCAAAATCTGGATTAGATTCTCCTGTTTCCCACTTACTAATTGTTTGTCTTGAAACGTTTAAAACATTTGCAAGTTCTTCTTGACTCATATTTTTATTTTTTCTTAACTCATATATCTTTTCTCCAATAGACATATTTTCACCACCTCAAAAACATTTTACAAAAAACTTTAGTTGCACACTACCAACTTTAATTTGAACTTTGTCAACCAATATTAACATTAACCAATTTTAAAATTTTAATTCTAAGTAATCATCTATATTAAGTCCATAATGTTCATATATTTTTGATACTCCATAAGTTACAATATCATTCTCACTATAACCAAGTTTTTTAATAACTTTTAAAACTTTATCTGCACTTTCACTTTCAAATTCTACATATGTTGGAATCATTGGCCAAGTATCAATATCTATTTCTACATCATCTAACATATATCTTACTCTTTTATTTTCTTGATAAGATCGACTTTTATACCCTAATTCTTCTAAAATAGCACTAGTAGTTTCAAAATCACTTACTATTATTTCTAATTCCTTTGTTCCATCAATAGAATCGTTATTTATTTCTTTAATAGTAAGAGTTACTTCACTACCATTATCTCTAAGCCTAATCCATTTATTTGGAATAACTGGCTTAAAATCATAAACATATCTTCTTTGATTATAATCCGCGACTTTTTGTGCTCCCATATTTTCTAATATACTAATAAATTCTTCTTTTAAAATATCCAATACTCTGGCTTCATATTCTGTTTTCATTTTTTTAAATTTTCCAATTCTTTCAAAATAAGTTTTTGGTTTTTTTCTATTTTTTCCATTCTATCATGTAAATCTTCCAAAATAAGTTCACTTTTTAAATCTGTTCTATAATCATTTTTACTTCTAACACTATCTCTTTTAGCTTCTCTATTTTGACTCATCATTATAATAGGTGCTTGAAGTGCAGCAATACAAGATAATACCAAATTAAGCAATATAAAAGGATAAGGATCTAAATCCTTAAAAACATATAAATTTAATAAAATCCAAGAACCAAGAAAACCAATAGACACTAAAATAAAAAACCATGATCCAATAAATTTAGTAATTTTATCTGCCATTTTATCACCAAATCTAATATTTTTTTGTTCTTCTTTAAGTGCATCAATACTAATTGGTTCATCAATAAGTAATTCTAATAATTCGGCATCATCATCTATATTAATCTCCCTATTAAGTAACATTTTTACAATTTCTTTTTTAGTCTTCTTTTTTTCCATAAAATCTAATTCCTCTCTAAATATCGTTTTAAATAATCCCAACAATTCCACTTAGTAGTTAATTCTTCATCTCTATTAGTAATCATTTCTAAAAGTTTATCCTTACTTATCCATTTTATATCACTTACTTCTTCTGGTTGTAAAACAATACTATTTATATCAATATCTTTTCTAGCAATATAAAACTCATCAAAATGATTATTAATTATATCGTCTTTTTTAGTATTAGAAATTGAACAACCAATAAATAATAAACTACTTGCATCTATTTCTATTCCAATTTCCTCTTTCGCTTCTCTAATAACTGCTTGATAACCAAACTCTCCAGCATCTACGTGGCCTCCTGCTGTAATATCCCATTTATTTGGCCATAACTTTTTGCTGCTACTTCGTTTTTGAATTAAAACTTCATCACAAGAATTTATTATAAAAACTACAACTGCTCTATGATATAACCCTCTTTTATGACATTCTTCTCGACTTAATACCTCTCCTGTAAATTCTCCCTTTTCATTTAAAACATCTAATTTTTCCATTTTCTTTAATACTCCGTTCTAAGTTCATATATTATTATATTATCATCATTTATGCCAACATTTTCATCAAATATTGCAAACTCTACAATAACATTTATTAAATTATTATCTACTATTAACTTAAACAACTTATCAAAATAAGGTACTTTATTTAACCTTTTATCAAATATATTGGTTTTAAAATTAAACGTTGGTGCCAAATTAAGTTCTCTATCGGATATTCCTGAACCAGCAAAAGCACATAAATATATTTCATCATTATCTAAAAACTCAATTTCACCAACTAAAAGTTGATTAGAATAATTAAATGAACTAACATTTATAGAAAATATTTCATATTCTTTTATTTCTTCTAAAACATCTTCCTTTAAAACAGTAAACTTAAAAACACCTCTTGGTTTTGACCTATCTCTAATAGCATAATATTTAGCTGGATACTTATCTATAAATTGTAAAACTTTATTTTCCTCACCACACTTAAATAATTGTTCTGGAAACCTATTAAGTTTAAGCTCATTTATTTTTTTCATACTTTCAATTTTATTATAAATTTTCATAATAGCCTCTTTAAAATTATATCATATATCATAATTTTTTTAAATATTCCATCCCTTTTTTAGCTTGTCCATATTCCTCAAAATGTTTAATATTATAAATCTTACCATTCATTAAAAAATTAGAACCTGTTTGATGAAAATCAAATTTAACTCCATATTTTTTACAATCTAAATATATTTGCTTAATCCATTCAAAATCACATATTCTTGCCTTTTCATATGATTCTCCTCCTACAGAAACCTCATCTATTTTGCCAGTTTTTAAATATGGCTTTAAGTCTACATATTCAAGTATTGGAGATACAAATACTTTTTTTGTTAGTATAGGTAAATCTAAAAATATAGGTAATCTTTTATCAGCCATTGCCTGATTCTCACAAGTTACAGCCACACTTACATTAGGATAACCATTACCCCAATCTTCGGGCAAACTTTCATAAAATCTTTCTATTCTTTTAGTACAAATTAAAAAATTAACATCACTTCTTTTTTTAATTATCTCCCATGCATCCATTCGCCATAAATCAGCCTCAAGTAGAAAAAAATCTGAAGTAAAACAAGTAGCAACTTCACTTCCACTAGGAATTTTATATTCTCCATTTCGTAATTTTTTAAGAGGTAAATTAAAATTAGACTTATTTTTAGTTATAACATTTGAATTTTTATCTCTTTTTCCATCTAAATAATAAACATAGCAATTCAAACATCCAGGACTGCACTTATGACATCCATGCCAAGGATTCCACATAAAACTTTTCATATCAAGCCACCAACTTATATTCTAAATTCCAAAATAACTATACCATACAAATATACGTATGTCAAATAAAAAAGTCATAACGAATGTTATAACTAATTATCTTTTAAGTTTTAAATAATCAACCATGTCGGCTAAATTCTTTTCTGGTGCAAGTCTATAAAAATCAAATGGATAACGAGTTTCAATATAATTTTTAACCATATCTAGAAAATCATTATAATCTCCACCCTTATCTCTATATTTTCTAGCAATAGAACGAATTATATCTAAAGCATCATTCGTACCATATGAAGATTTATAAATATCATTATAACTACTTAATAAAAATAGCATATTATCTAAATCTATCATAAGATCACGAACAGTATAGTTTTGAATAATGCCTTCTTCTACTAAAGACAATAAATGAAAATATTCAGCTTGATTATAATGAGGATCAGGTAAAATCTTTCCGTCTTTAGTTTTATAAAAAGCTTGTCTTGGAAATGATGGTATATAAGTAACATTAGCATACTCACTACCAAGTTTTCTAATCTTAGAATTCATAAAAATATCTGTAATAAAAGTATTCATTATTCTAGGAGCACCACATAAATAAACTTGAGTATGGGCTTTCTTTTCCCTATTGTTATTTTGAATTAATTCAAGAATTTGAGATATTCCTCGCATATCACGTTCTAATGAACCAAATAAACACGGAATAGTGATTGAACCATGTCTTGTAACTACGTCTAAAAAAGAACCCGTTCCTAGATTTAAAATTACAATATTTGCCTCTTTATCATCATTATTAAAAATAATATCTTGGATTTTTTTTGCACATCCCTGATAGAAATATTCTGCAACTTCATCTTCTGATAATAAAGGAGAGCCATCTTCAATAAATCTATTATAATCTGCTCTGTTCCAGATATAAGTATCTTCTTCTGAGCAACCACGAATAATCCAATCAGCCACAATGAGAGCATTATTATTTTCACTTCGAGTAAGATGGCTTAAAGAAACATCTAAGCCCGAATTCCTACCAACTTCTATTAACTCTAAATTACGATCTAATAATAATCTTCCAGGTTCAGATAAAGAAAATCCATTACTAATAGAATTACCTATAGCGGTCATAGTTAAAGTATTTTTATCTATTTCTTTAAGATACTCTACTAACCTCTCATTAGTTTTTAGTAATAATTCTTTCTCTCTATTTTTATCATATTTCATTTTTATGTCCCCCTCAAATTAGCAAGTAGTATTATAGCATAAAAAAAAGAGAAAGACAAATTTTCTCATTCTATAACATACATCTATCCAATTTCTTCAAAGCGATACTTTTTAGTAACATCAGGATATTTCTCATGGTCAACTTCTGATAAAAACATATCAAGAGGTCTTGCATAAATACTATCTTCATGATTAGTTTTTCCATCATTACCAGTACAACGATAAACTACAAATTTTTCTTTTGTTTCACTATGTTCTGCAACAGCAATAACAAAAACTAAAGTTCCTTTAAAATGTTGCCACACTGAAAAAGGCTTAACAATTCTTTCTTCCATTTTATCCTCCATATTAAAATAAGTATATCATTTTATATTTAAAGCATCAAGATATTTTAAAATATATTCA
>CAYMVR010000030.1:0-10700 GCA_964393945.1 uncultured Muribaculaceae bacterium
CGAGAGCCAAAATCCAATTCACTTGCTCTTTCAATGGTATGTATTCCATGTTGAGCCTCAATTCTTTCTACCATGTGGTCGCGACCTTTATCTTTAGAATTATAAATTAAATCAATACATGCTTGATCTAAAGCAATAGGGTCTAAACTTGATAAAATACCAATATCACTCATACATGGGTCCTCTGCGACAGTACAGCAATCACAATCTACGGATAAATTACACATTACATTAATGAACGCTAAGTTACCCTTAAAGTATTTCACAACAGATGATGCTGCTTCGGCCATAGCTTCTAAGAATTTATCTTGGTCTACATGAAACATGTCTTCAAATGTGCCATTTTCTTTACCAACGCAATGAATATACCTTTTACCATAACTTGAAGCAACTCCAATAGATAATTGTTTTAGAGCACCTCCATAGCCTCCCATAGGATGACCTTTAAAATGTGATAAAACTAACATTGAGTCATAGTTATCGATATTTTTACCAACATAATTTTTAGTAATTACTTTACCATCAGGAATATCAAGTATTTTATCAGGACCACTCTCGTCTAGTAAATCAACATTAAATATGTCACTCCATCCATGAGACTTTAGTAACTCTTTATGCTTTGGTGTTGTATCTCTTGCTCCTTCATATGCTGTATTGCATTCAACTACTGTCCCATTTACTCTTTCAACTACTGGTTTCATAAATTCGGGACGAAGATAATTTTGGTTTCCTGCCTCTCCAGAATGAACTTTAACTGCCACATTACCTGGTAGATTAATATTTAGTACTTCATACATTTTAACTACATTTTCTGGTGTAATATTTTTTGTAAAATAAACTTTTGATTTTGTCATAATTATTATTCCTCCTTATTAATTATTTTTGTTTACTTTCACCTGTTTTATAATCAATTTCTATTCCTGGCTGTACATTATAAACATAAATATGAAATTTAATTCCTTTACCGTTATCTTCCACGGAATATGCTTCCATTGTTACTCCACTTGCAACTAGATTATTTTCTTCGTAAATCGGGGTAACACGATATAAAACATGATTATTAGTTTTTTTTATGTATTTAGCAACCTTGTTTTCAAAGTCGAGCATACTACCTGTATTCATGTATCTTGTACAGGTAATTAGATTTTTAGGATTAGCATTTTCTCCTGTTAGTTGGAATCCTATTAAGTGGCATCTATTATATAAATATTTACCATCAATATTATCATATTTAACTGTATGCCATCCCGTGGGTTTAACTGAACCAATACTTCCACGCTCAGTAGTTGGCATTAAATCTGTGCCTATTAGAGCAAAGGCAACTCCTGCTCTTTTTAAATAGTCAAGTTTACTATATGTCTCAAAAGATTTAGTTTTCTCTTTTAATTCATCTGTAAAATTAGGTTCATTATCATTTAAAATAACATAACCTTTATTTTCATATTCCGGAATAGCGTTTAAGGCATAAGATTCTTTAGGAAAAAGGCTCCTAAAGAAATTACTAACCTCTTCTTCATAAAAACTTGCTAAGACACTTCCTATCAAAAAGATAATTAGAAGAATTTTAAGACCATTACTATATTCTTTTTTCTTTCTTCTTGCCATAATTCTACTTCCTTCATTTTAAGTATAACATAATTGGAGGCAATTTGTAAATTGTGCGTTTATGTACTTGGCAACTATTTAATATTTATCCTATTTTTCTAATACGTCTACTTACAATATTAGTTATTAATACAAAAACAAGAGCAAATAATAATATTATAATCATATTTATAATTATAGGTTTTAAATTAGTGAAATTTATTTTTTCTAACGTAAGAACGATTTCATTATTCTTAATAAAATAGTATGATGGTAAAACATGTGCAAAAGTTAAAACTCCCGCGGGTAGATAAGCCATTGGAACAAAGGAACCACATAAGAAACTTGAACCTAAACCAATAACATTTACAATTCCATTAATGGCATCTTTATTACTAACTATATTTCCTATTAAGAAGGCTATAGTTAAAGTGCAAATAGTAAATATAAAGGAATTTAAAATATATATTAAGCCATGAGGTGTAAACATAACACTTCCAACCAGAATAAAACTTAGGATAATATATAAAATCCATAAAATAAGTGCAAATAAACCATTTGATATTAGTAAATCACGATTAAACTTTTTATAATCCATGGAACTTACTAAAGTTCTTTTTTTCACTGTTTCATTTTTAAAGCTAGTTAAGACTAGAGTTATTACATATATAGTTCCCGCGAGTAAACAATAATTTAAAAAGTTATAATAAGTTGTAGAGGCTGATAAATTATCAGTATCTAATTTGGAAGATAGTTCCACTGTTATTTCTTCATTCAATGTTTCTTCTATTTTATTTATTAACTCTCTTTCGCTTAAATTTAGATTACGATATATATTCGCAGTTTTTAAATATCTTTCTAATAAGTTACTTGCTTCTACCGCAGGATAATCATTTGTTGTTTTTATTTTTATTTCAGGATTCTTTCCCATCATAAAGTCAGTATTGTAATTTTCAGGTATTTCAATTAAAAAATTTATATCTCGATAAAAAATAGCATCTTCTATTTTATTTTCATCAATTGTTTTAATAATACTATTTTTTTCCATGTAATTAATCAAACTTTTAGTTATGCCTTTATTTTCATCATGGTTTACTATATAAATATCAGGTTTACTTGAAACAAAATTAGGGCTTTGCTCCTTATTTTGCATATTAAATCCTCCAAAGAAGATTAATATTACAGTGTACATAATGATTGGTGCTTTATTTTTATTAACAACACGCAAGAATGCTTTAAATACTGTCATACTTTTGCCTCCTTAAACTATTTATAGATAATATTAGAAGTATACATGAAAAAATTACTAAACTAATGATATTCATGAAATAACGGGTATGGGTATCATAATAATATAAAGAATAAAAAGCATCTGTAATCATGTTAGCAGGATTAATCATATTTAAAATTGGAATATTTTTATCAATAATATATTTCATCGTAATACCCATCATTCCTGATAAGAAACTGCCTAACATAGTAACGGAAATGATAATTCCTAATTTAGTATTTTCACTACATTTTAAGGCACAAGCTAGGAATAGCCCTAACATTAAACCAGCGAATGTGCCTATTAAAGAGGTCAATAATACAAGTAATATATTATTACCATAATCAACTTTTAAAATAAAAATGGTAAATATAAAGAGAATAATAACACCAATAAACTGGGCAATATAAGCGGCAGTAGCACTACTTAATACTAGTATTTTTTTAGGCACAGGACTTACAGCAACTCTCTTTCCATGATTACTCATATTAGCTAAATTCTTATTAATAGAAACCATTCCAAGAATTCCACCATAAAGGCAAGTCATAGCAATTAAGGTATAGTATTCTATCATTGTATAACTTAAAGAAGCGGCAGTTGTATCTTTAATGTTTAAGGGAATATTTAATAGATTCATGGCTTCATTGTAATACTTATTTGTTATTTCACTAATATTTATTTCAGGATTAATTCTTATTTCTGAAGAAATTTTTTCCTTTATGTAGTTTTCAATCATGAGGCTAGAACTATTTACTTCTTCAATTACACTCTTAAAAATAGTTGCTTCGGTACCATTCTTTTTAATTATTACTTTGGGATCATTTTCTTTATATAAAAGATAACCTATTATTTCATTTTTGTCTAGAGCTTCCTCGGCTTCCGTTTCATTTAAATATTTTGTATTAAAAAGATGATTATCACTTTTTTCATCACTTAAAGCAGAAATTACTTCCGGCCAAATATTATTGTTTTTAAATTCATTATTACTTACAACCGCTATATTTATGGCACTAAATGTTTCTTTATTTTCAATGTTATGAAAAGCTAAATAAAATAGTGAACCTAGAATTATAGGAAAAATGTAAGTCCAAAAAATTAACATTTTATTTTTGAAAAGGGTTTTTAAACTATATTTTAAATTATGGAGAGTCATTAGTCTCTTAACTCCTTACCTGTTAATTCAAGAAAAACATCATTTAAAGTTGGTCGCTCAGAAAATATTTTTTGATACTCGATATTCTCTTTTTTTAAATAGTCCATGAATTTAACTAAATTATTATTGCCTTTTTTATAAGTTACTTCAAGGATATGATTGTTGAAATTAACTTCATCGACATTAGGTAACTCTTTTATTTCACTTATATATTTTGGATCTATTACACTCACTTCAACACTTACTTTTTCCTCAATATTGGCAAGGCTTTTTAATTCATCAGAGGTTCCACTTGCAATAACTTTACCTTTATCAAGTATTATTATACGATCACAAAGAATTTCTACTTCTTCCATATAATGAGTCGTATATACAATAGTAGCACCTTTTTTTCTTAGCTCCTTTATGCCATTTAATATATTATTACGACTTTGAGGATCTACGGCGACTGTTGGCTCATCTAAAAATATAATCTTAGGTTTATGGGCTACTCCACAGGCTATGTTTAACCTTCTTAGTAAACCTCCTGATAATTGTTTAGGATAAAATTTTTTAAACTCTTGTAATCCTACTAAATTAATCGCATCTTCAATGTACTCTTTTCTTATATTTTTATCTTGGATATATAAACCACAAAAATAATCTATATTATCATAAACATTTAATTCGTCAAATACGGCGACATCTTGAAATACAACCCCTATTTGCCTTTTTATATCATAAGCATCAGGGTGCATTTCTTTTCCTAAAATATTAATACTTCCTGTTTCATAATTTAAAAGGGATAATATACAATTTATAGTTGTAGATTTACCACTTCCGTTAGGACCTAATAGTCCCAAAATTTCCCCTTCATATACATCAAAAGATAAACTATCAATGGCTTTTAATTTTTTATAATTTTTAGTTAAATTATTTACTTCAATTACTTTCTTCATTTCTTTCCTCTTTCTTTTTTGTAAGGTAACCCTTTAACATGTCTTTTACGGTACTCTCTAGCAGCTTATCAATTTCTTTATCGGATATCTTAATGGTGTTAGTCGCTACTAAACAAGCGATACCATGGGTGAAAATCCATACTCTAACGTGAAATATCTTCTGTTCTTCAAAACTTAAACCTGTTAATTGTTGCCCTAGTTCGATAACTTTATTACTTTTATTATCCGCGAGAATAAAACCCTCAGGATTAAGAGATGTTTTTTGCATAAATATAATTTTAAAAAATTCTGGATAATCTTTGGCAAATTTAATATATGACAAGCCCATTTCTTTATAAGGCTTCTCTTTTTTACTACCATTTTGCATATATTCTTGATATAAACTATAAATTTTATCATATACTGTCTTTTTTAATTCTTCCATATTTTTAAAATTATGAAAAATGGGTTGAACTGAACTACCTAAAATACTAGCTATACGCCTAGCATTTATACTATTTAATCCCTCGCGTTTTGCTAAATCATAGGCAACTTTAATAATCTCTTCTTTAGTATATTTTCTTGTTGGTGGCATATCATCTCTCCTTTATATATAACATATGTTATATATCTAATGATATTATAATTGATTTTTTGTTATATGTAAATACTAGTCAAAAAGAAAATAAAGGTTTTTAGACCTTTACTTAATTATTTACCAAATAATACTTTTTCTGATTTATATTCCTTAATAATATACATAATAACAATACCTATATAGATAATTGTTGAGATAATCATTAAAAATATATTTAAAAAGTTGTAATTTCCATGACTTATATCATTAAAAATCATTGTGAAGTTTAAGAATGGTATTATAGAATAAAGAGTTGTGGTAGGTATTCCAACCATAAAGGCTATCATTCCTGGAAACATTGATAAAAACGTTAATGGTGTAAGTGCGCTTTGGGCTTCTTTGAATGTTTTTGATAGACTTGCTATTGCAAGAGATAAACCACTTATAAATAAGGAATACATAACTATTATAATTATAGAAATTAAGGCAGTATTAAAGTCCATAACTACAGGTATAGATTCGTAAATACTAAATGCATTATTAACAACCCTAAAAGATATTAATGCTAAAATTAAACTTAGAGCACCTGTAAGAATTGAGGTTATAGTTACACTAAGGAGTTTGCCTATAATTATATCTCTACTCTTAATTGGGAATGTTAATAAAGTTTCTAAAGTTCCTCTTTCCTTTTCTCCAGCAGTTGAATCAGTGGCTGGATATGTTGCTGATACAGTGATAGCCATAAGAATAAATAGAAAAGCATAACTAATAATGTAATTTGCAAAATAACTTTCCGTATTTAAATCTGATTCTTTTATATCAATAACATTTAATACTTGATTGGAATCAATATTGTTATTTTTAAGATACTCTTTTTGGAGATATTCTTTATATTCCTTTAAATACTCTTCAGCTAAAACGGAAGCATATCCACCTTTATCACTACTCATATTATAATTTAAGGTGTAAGTTTTATTATTTTTGGTGATATATAAGTATATTTCATCATTGTCTACTTTAGTTTTTAATTCATCTTCCGAAGCAATAGTTATTTCTATTTTTAACTCGTTTAATATATTTTTTTCTATTTCAGTTAAGTCATAATTAAATCCTATTTTATTATACTCAAGACCAGCATTATCATTCATTTGAGCATCAAACAAAGCAGACATACCAATTATTATTAATGGTATTATAAAAGGAATAATTAACATCATAGTAAGACTTTTCTTATCTCGAAAAACTTCCTTTAATTCTTTTTTTAACATTTTATAGATTTTATTATTCTTCATGAGTTATACCTCCGATAAGACTAAAGAAAGCATCTCGCAAATTAGTTGTATTAGTTTCTTTTTTTATAAATTCTGGAGTACCACTTTTTATAATTATACCCTTATTAATCATAATGACTTCATCACAAATGTTCTCAGCCTCTTCCATATAATGGGTGGAATATAATATAGTTTTGCCATTTTCTTTCTCATTTTTAATAAAATTTAAAATAATTTCACTCGCCATAATATCTAGACCACTCGTTGCTTCATCTAATATATAATACTTAGGATTGTGAATTAAACATCTTGCTATATTGACCCTTTGAGTCTGACCAGTGGAAAGATTAGCAATTTTATTATATAAGAATGATTCTAAATCTAATCGTTTGGCAATTTCTTTAATTCTAGCCTCAACTTTGTCTTTGGGATAATCATAATAGCCTAAACACATTTCTAGTAATTCATATGGAGAAAAAGAATCATAAATCTTAGTATTACCAGATAAATATGCCAAATTGGATTTAATCTCTATTTCATTTTCTTTAAAATTTAAATTATCATAATTTACTGTTCCACTTGTAGGTTCCATTATTCCTGCAATTATCCTTAATAGGGTTGTTTTCCCAGCACCATTTGGTCCTAAAATTCCTATTATTTTGCCGTCATCAGCTCTTAAACTAATATCATTTACAGCATAGAATGATACTCTTTCTTTTTTATTCTTTTGTTTGATAAATTGTTTTTTTATATTTTTAACTTCTATCATATTCTCTCCTTATTATTCATATATTATATATTCATTTTTTAAATAGTTAATTAATTTAATTAAATCAGACATTTTTAAAGATAATGTCTTAGTATTAACTAATGGATGAACCAAAATAACTTTTCCTATTAGTTCTTCGTCAATTAAAACTTTAACTTCATGTTTAGTGTCATTTATAAGTCCTAAGGGAGTAACACTCCCTGGTTCTAAATTTAAAATATTTTTTAATTCCTCAGGACTAGCAAAAGATAAATGACTATTTACTCTATTCGATAAATTCTTTAAATCCACTCTTTTATTATCAGGAGTAAGTACTAAATAATAATCATTTTTACTTTTTAAAAATAAATTTTTAACTCCTTCACCTTTTATCATATCTTTTATAAACTCGGCTTCACTTGATGTGAATACTGCTTTATGTTCTATTTCATTATATTCTATATCTAAAGAATTTAATATTTCATATATGCCCATATTTATTTCCTCTTTGCTATAATACTAATTATTACTATTCCTAAAAAGGAACCACCTACTATATAAGTATAATTAACAAATTTTTCATTTCTCAATCTTTTCTCATTTTCAATAATTTGTTTTCTTTCTTTCTCTTCTTCTTCCTTTTTTAATTTTAATTCATATGCTAGTCTTTCTTCTTCAGCCTTTTTTCCGGCCATTACTTCATCAGTATATGTAATTAGTTTTAAAGTATCTATTATGTGATAAAAATCTTGATTAATTCTCTTAGCACCTAATGTGATAATAATTACTTCATGATCATAACTATTTATTAAACTTCCTAGGCAATAACCAGCAGCATCTGTAAAACCTGTTTTACTTCCAATAATTCTACTGGTATCTAATGCCATTTTTTCATTAAAAGTACTTACTGTTGATTTAACAACTAATCCATTACTTAAAATTCTTTCTTTTGTTTCAAATACTTCTCTAAAGTCTTCATTATTTAAAGCGTATTTTATGAGTTTTAATACATCTTTTAAAGAACTATAATGTTCTTTGTTATCAAGACCTATTACATTAGTAAAATGGGTACTTTCGAGCCCTATATCGATAGCTAAATTATTCATTTCTTCAACATATTTATTTAAAGAGCCACTTATAGAATAAGCTAAAACATGGGTAGCATCCGCTCCTGATGGTAAAAGTGCAGCATATAATAAATCTCTATAAGTTACTGTATCTCCTGCTTTTAGTCCTGCTGTAGAAGCATTCCAATAAATGCCATAGAGCATACTTGGAGTAACTGTCACTATTTCATTTAGATCTTCTACTTTTTCTATGGCAGTTAAAACGGTCATAATTTTAGTTAATGAGGCAATACTTACTTTATCTTCATAACCATTTTCTACTAAAATCTCACTAGTAGTATTGTCATAAATTAGGTATCTATTACTGTTTAGTTCTGGAAATATAGCACCATATACATTAAAAGGTATTAATAAAATTAATAATAAAACTATTTTTTTCAATTTATCACGCTCTAACTCTTTATATTATTATAACTCTTATGTCTTTATAATTCTATATAAATTAATATTTTTCTAAAAGAAAAAGCCTCAAAATCAGGCTTAAAAACATAATGGCGTCCCCGATTGGAATCGAACCAACGACCTATCGCTTAGGAGGCGATTGCTCTATCCTACTGAGCTACGAGGACACATATTTATTTTACTATATTTTAATTATTTGGACAATAAAAAAACACGCATTACTGCGTATTTTTTATTGTACCTTTATTTAATTAGTTAAATTTTCTTGATTTAACAGTTGCAGCTAAACCGATTAATGAAACTAATCCAAGAGCACTACTTACTAATACAGTGTCACCAGTTTTTGGAACATCTGGTACTTTGTCTGGATCAGTAGGTTTTTTATCTGGATCTTCAGGTTTAACATCTGGGTCAACTGGAGTTTCAGTTCCTTCAGCAACAACATAAACATTTTTATCATCAGTAGTATCAGCTGGGATTGTTACATCCTTACCATTAATACTTACAATGATATCTTGTCCAGTTGCATTAGTGATAGTTGCACCTTTAGCAGCTTTAGTAAATACTATTTTAGCATCTGCAACAGTTCCAAGAACAATTCTTTCATTTGAAGCTAAGCCTTCAACAGTTTTAACTTCAGCAACTTTAACTAATGTATATGGTTTACCATCTGAATCAGTCATTTTTTGTTTAGCCATACCTTCAGTTACAGTAACTGTTTGACCAGCAGTAGCAAATTGAGCCCAAGCTCCTTTACCGTTTACTTCAACAGTACCACCAATTTTTGGTGAGTTTACTGAAGCATTTTCTCCTTCAGCAGTAGCGTTTAAAGTAATTTCAGTAGCAGTAGCAGTTGATGCATTAGCATCTACACTACCAGTTACTTTACCAGCAGTTAAAGTAGAGTTAGTAAGATCAATGTCTCCTGTAACATCTTTAACACTTACTGTTGTATATTTAACAGTAATATCACCTGTAACATCACCGTTAGTTACTGTTACTTTTGCTTTTTCAGCAGCAGTAGCAGTTGCAACATTGATGTCTGCAGCTACGGCAATAGCAGTGTTTTTAGAATCTTTAACGTTACCATTTTTATTGTTAGCACTAACACTTAAGTTAGCTCCTTTTGCAAGGTTAACATTTCCAGCAGTGATAGCAGTTAATGCAGCACCAGTATCGTTAGAAGCAGTTACTGATAATGCAGATGAAGCTTTAACATCAATGTCATTAGTTGTTACACTAACAGCACCAGTTGTAGTTAAAGAAGTATTGTATTCAAGTTCGATTCCAGCAGCAGTTACTTCTTTAGCACTTACGCTTCTTCTAGCGTTGTTTTCAGTTGCTTTAACAGTTAATTTACCAGTTACAGTTAGAGGAACAGATAAAGTAATATCTTTATCGATATCTAAAGCACCAGTAATACTGATTGACTTAACCTCCTTATCTCCTACCTTTTTAACGTTACAAGCAGTTAACACTTCCATATTTGTTGATGTAGTATCAGCAGCAGCTTTAGAACATACACCAGCTGTGTCTACTTCAACAGTTGCAGCAGCGTTAGCAGTTACAGGTACAATTGCAAATGCAGATACTGCAAATAATTTCCATAAGTTTTTCATTTTAAAAAACCTTCTCCTTTCTACGTGAATAT